>DNGT01000502.1 GCA_003486165.1 Desulfobacteraceae bacterium | reverse complement strand
GAGCTGCACAATTTTTCCGCAGATTTCCTAAATATTATTGAACGTGATATAATGTAACCCGCAAGGAGAGATGAAAATGGCACTCGGTTCCGACAGCGATCGCCTGATATCTGATATTAATGTAACACCGTTTGTTGATGTAATGCTCGTTCTTTTGGTTATTTTCATGGTCACCGCGCCAATGATGATGCAGGGCGTGGATGTNNCTATCAGGTCGAAATCGATTTTCTTCAGGAGAAACTAAATAAAATATTGGAAGGTCGGGATAACCGGGAGGTCTATCTTCGGGCTGACCGGGAAATATCTTACGGATTTGTCGTCCGTGTTATGGCCGAGATAAAAGCAGCAGGAGTTGATAAGCTGGGCATGGTGACGGAACCGATTCCTGAAAAAAAGAAAGGTCAGTAACAAAAAACAATAACCTGATGAACAAAAGAACATATCCTCACATTTATCAAGACGAGGAAAACGAGCGACGGAGTTTTTTTTCTAATTTTGCTGTTTCTCTTTTTTGCCACCTGCTTTTTTTTGTTATTATGTTTTTTGCACCCGGCTATGCTATTGATAAAAATCCGTCTCTTTCGGTCATAAATGTCAGCCTCGTGACATTACCTTCTCAGAACAATGCGCCGTTACCTTCTGAATTTAAACCCCAAACGGCAGTTGAAAAAGTTGATCAAAAGGCAACGATTCCCTCTAAAACGATTCCGAAAACCGATCACAAATCCCCGGAATCGATTTCTCTGAAGCCAAAGGAAAAAAAGGTTAAGCAGTCTCTTAAAAAAAAGACATTCGAAGCTGAAAAAGTGGTTAAAAGTGCCATCACCCGAATCGAAAAAAATGTCGAAGAATCGAGACCCGATCAAGTCGAAAAGGCAATCGCCCGTCTGAAAGATCAAGTCGAAAAGACCGGCCCCCCAAACCTCAGCAAGCCGCAGGATACCAAAGGATCAGGCCCTCCCGGAGGAAATGCCACCGGCAGTAAAAAAGATTTGGAACTCATGGATATATATATGATCGAAATACAATATAGAATTCAGAAAAACTGGTCATTCAACGAGCAACTGGCCGGAGGTCGTACGGATCTTGAGGCATGGCCGGCGATCAAAATCATGCCGAACGGCGAAATAAAGGATATTTGGTTTGATAAAAGATCTGGCAACAGCTATTTTGATGAACAGGCAAAAAAAGCGATTCTAAAGTCGAATCCGCTTCCACCCCTCCCAAAAGGATATTGGCGCCCGTACTTTGACGTCGGATTTCATTTTACGACTTCAGGCCTTAATTAAATCATGGAGTTCTGTTATGAAAATTTGTCGAACATTGATTGCCTGGTTTATCGCTACCCTATTTATTCTGACGATACCCGGAGTGTCTCTGGCTGGATATGATTATATTGACATCACCCAACCTTATTTAAAAAAACTTCCGATCGCAGTCCCTTATTTCAAAAAAATATCCACTGTAGATGATACTGACCAGCTGTCGAGAACTTTATCTGATTTACTTTCTGACACACTTGATTTTACAGGATATTTTAAAATCATGAACCGAGAGGCATTCCTTTTAAATCCGCAAACGGATGCCGGTTTTGCCAATGTCATTTTTCACGACTGGACCAGTATCGGAGCGGAGCTTTTGGTTACCGGCGGTGTGTTGGTAAAAGACAATCTGCTCGAAATTGAGCTTCGGCTCTACGACACCTTTAAAGAAAAACTGTTGGTTGGAAAAAGATATAAAGGGGGGATTAGTGATCAGAGAAGAATCATCCGTCGCTTCTGCAGCGATGTGATTTATAGTCTGACGGGCGACCGGGGCATTTTTGACACTGAAATTGCATTTGTTTCTACAAGTTCCGGTACCAAGGAAATTTATATATGTGAATTTGACGGATACAACATCCGGAGGGTGACACATACCAATAGTATCACCCTCACTCCTGCATGGTCATCGGACGGACAGTGGATTGCCTATACCTCATATGCCAGGGGCAAACCAGATCTTTACATAAAACATTTAAAAGAAAACCGCGGCACCGTGATTTCGAAAGAGGGTATTAATATAACACCTGCCTGGTTTCCAAACAAGTTTGATCTGGCGGCGACACTTTCATTTTCAGGTGATCCGGAAATTTATTTATTGACCGGAACCGGGAAAGTTATTAAAAGATTGACTAATAACAAAGGCATCGATGTATCACCCACTTGGTCTCCGGATGGTAAAAAGATGGCCTTTGTTTCAAAAAGATCCGGAACCCCTCAAATTTACATTAAAAATTTAGATTCGGATCAGGAGAATAGGTTGACGTTTCAGGGAAACTATAATACTCAGCCCAGCTGGTCACCCAAAGGAGATAAAATCGCATATGCCAGCATGGAAGGAGGTCTCAACAATATCTTCGTGATCCGTATTGATGGTCAGAGTCCGATTCAAATGACACACAACGAAGGTGATAACGAGTCACCGTCCTGGTCTCCGGACGGAAGCCTTATCGTTTTTAGTTCAACACGGGAAGGGCCTTCCAGAATTTATGTCATGACAGGTTACGGAACCGACCAGAGACGGTTACTTACCTTACAAGGCCAGCAAACACAACCAAAATGGTCACCAAGAATGACCCAAAATTAAAGCTGTGCGAATTCATCAGCCATTCAATTTTAAAAGGTAAATATGAATTTTTGTTTTGTTTTTACATTGGAAAATTGTAAATTTTTTATATTGCAGAAATATATCGTTTAGATTGTTATCAATAGATGCAAAAATGAACAATTGAGGACCTAAAAGGAGGCAACAATGCGAAAAAAAATTTGGATCATTTTAGCCCTGGCATTTATTATCCCAGGATTGCTGTTCACCGCTTCATGTGCAAAGAAGGCTGTAAAAGATGATGCTGCTATGACACAACAAGCCGAAGATGAGGCAGCTATGAAGGCAAAAGAAGCTGCTGAAAAAGCCAGGCAGGAAGAGTTGGCGAGACAGCGGGAAATCGACGAACAAAGACTCAAAGATGAAGCCATGATGAAACAAGAAGCCAAGGACATGTTCCTGAACGAGGACATCCATTTTGAATTCGACAGTTCCATTCTAACCCCGGAGGCACAGCTAATTTTAAAGAAAAAGGCAGAATGGCTCCAGAATAATCCTGAATCGATGTCAACCATTGAGGGGCACTGTGATGAGCGAGGTACCAGTGAATATAACCTTGCATTGGGAGATCGACGTGCAACAAGTACAAAGAATTTTTTGGTTGACCTTGGCATTTCAGCATCACGCCTGACCACCATAAGCTATGGTGAAGAGCGTCCCGTAGATCCCGGAAAGAGTGAAGACGCCTGGGCAAAGAACAGGAGATGTCATTTTACCATAAATTAATTTAACGCTAATTGCTCGCAAACAAAAAGGGATATTGGGATATTTGATCGATACGGTTGTTATCCCAATATCCCTCACAGGGGTTGAGCCCTTTATGTGTAATCCTGCCATGAAAAAAAAGATATTCATTTTCTTACTGTGTTCGATCATATTGTCCGGATGCGCGCTGCAAAGGGATGTAATGACGCTGGATGATCGACTGGCCCAGGCAGAACAGCGCTATACGGAAGCAGATCAAAAAAATAAAAAACTCGAAGCAACATTAGAAGAATACCGTAATGCTCGAGAGCAGAATGACAAAGAGCTCAGAAGCAAAACTGCAGGCCAAAATGCAACCATTGAAGAACTCCAGGAAGAAATCAGAATATTAAAAGGAAAACTTGAAGAGACAGATTATTTACTGAAACAGAAAATAAATGCATTTGCGGAATTATCCGAAAAAAGAGAGATTAAATTAGAGAGTATTGATAAGACCACAAGTTTAAATAAAGACCGCATTGAACGTCTGGAGCAGTATTTGAATTTTGAATCAACAGCACAGATTCAAAAAGGGCAGCCGGTTTCAAATATACCATCCGGGAAACAAGCCAAACATAAACTTTCAGAAAATGAGTTATACACGTCTGCAAAAAAGGCATATGATAAGGGTGATCTCAACGCCGCCAGAGAAGGATTCCAAAAATTACTAAAAGAATTTCCCAAGTCAGAAAACGCTGACAACGCCCAGTTTTGGATCGGCGAAATTTACTATCGTGAAAAATGGTATGAGAAAGCGATCCTGGAATATCAGACGGTCATCGAAAAATACCCCAAAGGGAATAAAGTGACGGCTTCACTTTTAAAACAAGGATTTGCCTTTTTTAATTTGGGAGATAAATCAAATGCGCGTCTGATTTTATCAGAGCTTATTAAAAAATATCCAAAATCAAATGAGGCAAAAATTGCCGAACGCAAATTAAAAGGAATTGGACCTTGACGGGTCTTTGCTTGATACCAGATGCTCGATTCAGGATACATGATACAAAAATTACGGACCGTATCTCTCTCTTGCCACCAGGCACTGTGTATCAAGAAAAGAGCATGGGATGATAAAAGTTATCGGTGTTGATCCAGGCCTATCTGCAACGGGTGTTGGAATCGTCAGAGGAATGGGGCTCAAAGTTGACGGCTTCTCCTTCGGTAGTATTCATACCTCAAAAAACCTTCCTTTACCGAGCCGCCTTGATCAAATCTTTTCAAATCTTCTAAAGGTTTTAAAAGACGAAAAGCCTGACCTTATGGTTGTGGAAGATGTATTTTCCGTTGAAAAATTTCCCAATGCCGGAATTACATTAGGAAAGGTTACAGGGGTTATCCTCCTTGCCGGATGCCGGATGGAGGTGCCTGTCATCGAAGTTTCCGTTCGTGAATCCAAACAGGTATTGACCGGAAATGGCAATGCAACTAAAATGCAGCTCGAAAAAACCGTTAGAAATTTATTGAACCTGACAACGCCTATCCGTCCTTACCACGCTTCCGATGCAATGGGTTTGGCGCTTTTGGGATTATTCCGGTACAATGATCACTCCGCGCAAAGGGCACCGTACAAAAGGGAAAAAACGAAGTGCAATGATCGGTTATCTTGAAGGAAAACTTTTAAAAAAGGGAGATGATCGGATACTTGTTTTGGCAAATCAGGTTGGATATGAAGTGTTGCTCCCTGCATTTGTAATGGACACGTTTAGGGCAAAATCTGTGGGTGACCCGGTCTCTCTTTATATTTATCACCAGCAAACCGAACGGCAACCGAAGCCGGTTCTGATTGGTTTTAATCTTGAAGTCGAAAAGGAATTTTTTCAATATTTCATTTC
>DNGT01000344.1 GCA_003486165.1 Desulfobacteraceae bacterium | reverse complement strand
ACCTTGAATCACGTCTTGGCCGAGAGTCTGTGCTCTCTGTAGGCTTTTCAGACAACAACCACATAAGACCCGAGGATTTCAGTTACGATTTGGGTGGCATTACAGGTAAGATTTCCACCCCTAACGGCGCTTTTAAGTTCAAATCATATCTTGTGGGAAAGCATAATCTGGAGAACATTCTCTGCGCCACAGGTGTGGGCATTGTCCTCGGTCTTTCAGTGGAAGCCATCAAACACGGCATTGAATCGGTTAAAGCCGTGCCCGGACGTCTCGAATCTATTTCCAATGATCACAAACGATTTGTATATGTGGATTATGCCCATACACCGGATGCTCTTGAAAATGTGCTCGCTTCGTTAAGAGAATGCACTCCAGGCCGGCTTATCTGCGTATTTGGTTGCGGCGGCGACCGGGACAAAGCAAAGCGACCTCAAATGGGTGACATCGCCGGAAGGTTCTCTGATCTTGTTGTCATCACATCGGACAATCCAAGAACCGAACCCCCCATGGAAATTATCGATCAGATTCTTGAGGGGACAAAAAGATCTATTGATCATGCGTTTACACCATCGGATCTTGCTGAAAATTTTCCCATGAAAGGATATGTGGTTGAGCCGGATCGAAAAAATGCCATCACCCTTGCAATAACAGTGTCTAGACCAAACGATGCGATTCTGATTGCGGGAAAGGGAAACGAACCCTACCAAATCATCGGAGACAAAACCATCGCCTTTGATGACAGAAAAGAATCGGAAAAAGCTCTTTCATTGCTAAACGTAAAAAACCCTGGATGCAAAACGAGATCAAATCCGAAAGTCCTGTCCAATAATCCAAAACATGTAAATTCCGAGCTGATGCCATGGCGTGTTGCCGAAATTATAGAAGCCACCGGAGGACGGCTGTTTTGCGGGGATTTGGGGCGCATGTTTACCGGAGTTTCCATCGATTCTCGAAGAATATCTGCCGATGATCTTTTTATCGCCATTAAAGGAGAGGTTCATGACGGCCACCGTTTTATCGGTAATGTTATTGAACAAGGGGTTAATGGATGTTTGATCGATCAAAGAAAAACCGACATGCTTTCCAAACTCGAATTGTCAGACACCGGTGTCGTTTGTATCACTGTAGATAATACAACTAAAGCTCTGGGTGATATGGCAGCATTTAATAGAAGACGTACACCAGTGTCGGTTATTGCCATTACTGGCTCAAACGGAAAAACCAGCACCCGTAGAATGACATCAGACGTGGTTTCCCGTCGGTTTTGCACATTGTCGACCCAGGGAAATTTAAACAATGACATCGGACTCCCCTTAACGCTGCTTAACCTGACTAAAAACCATCAATGGGCTGTTGTGGAGCTGGGAATGAACAGACCCGGGGAGATCGAACGGCTGGCTGAAATCTGTCTGCCGGATGTTGGCCTTATTACAAATATCGGTCCTGCACACCTTGAAGGATTGGGTTCAATGGAAGCGGTGATGACGGCCAAAGGTGAACTGCTGGGAAAAATAAAGGCGGGCGGGATGGCGATTCTCAATGCAGATGATCCGAGGCTGCTGAAATTGGCAGATATTACACCCATAAATGTTTTGTTTTTCGGTATGTCCAAAGATGCCGCAATAAGAGCCGAATCTGTTGAGAAAAAAGGGGAGGGGCTCTCTTTCGGCCTGGTGCTGCCTGATGAAACGATTTCCGTTCATCTTAAAACTCCGGCAATGTTTATGATTTCAAATGCTCTGGCGGCGGCGGCGGCAGGCTATCTTTTGGGTTTAACAGCCGTTGAAATCAAGAATGGGATTGAAGCTTTCAAACCGGTTCAAGGTAGGATGAACATCCATAAAACCGGTAAAGAAATCCATATCATCGACGATACGTACAATGCCAATCCGGGTTCAATGCAGGCTGCCATAATCACTCTTACGTCATTGAAGGGAAAGAACAAAGGATTTCTGATTGCCGGCGATATGCTTGAACTGGGAGAATACTCGGCGCCAATGCATCGAGAGATAGGCGTCATTGCCGCCAGGGCGAATATCGCTGGTCTTTATGTCACCGGAAAGTTCGCTGAAGATGTTGCAGCAGGAGCTTTGGCAGAAGATATGAATCCGGATGATATTTTTAAAGGCACCCGGGAAGAGATCATAGAAGCGGTTACAGACCGGCTCAAAGCCGGNNGACTGGGTTCTGGTAAAGGGGTCCAGGGGGATGGCCATGGAAAAGGTTGTCCAAGGATTGTTGGCATGGGCTGATAATTGATATTGATATAAAATTTAATCACACTTGAAGCTCTGTTAAAACAGGTTCTTAAAAAGATTAAAGCTGCAACCGGAAGAGTAAAACAAAAGCATGCTGTATCATTTACTATATCCGCTTCATACGACGCTGTCGGTTTTTAATGTATTCCGGTACATTACTTTCCGAACCATCTATGCCAGTCTGACGGCTTTTTTAATCTGTTTTTTCCTGGGACCATGGGTGATTCGAAAACTGAGCTACATGCAGATCGGTCAATATGTCAGAGATGACGGTCCACAGACACACCTTAAAAAGGCCGGAACACCGACCATGGGCGGAACGTTGATCATTTTATCGATTACGGTTTCCACACTGCTGTGGGCCAATTTGACCAATTATTTTGTGTGGATCGTGCTTTTGGTAACGGTTGGCTACGGAGGTATCGGTTTTATTGACGACTATCTCATGCAGATCAAAAAGCAGAGCAAAGGACTGACTGTTCGAAATAAATTACTGCTTCAGGCGATTATGGCGTTGATAACGGGAATTCTGGTTTATGTGAGTCCGGACTTTTCCACTCGTATAACCATTCCGTTTTTTAAAAATATTTCACCTGATCTCGGGTGGGGATATGTCCTTTTCGCTGCGTTGGTCATTATCGGTACGTCGAATGCAGTCAATATCACCGACGGGCTGGATGGTCTTGCCATCGGACCGTTTATTATTGCTTCAGCTACGTACATGGTTTTTGCATATGTGGCAGGACACGTTAAGATCGCCAATTATTTGCAGATCAATTATGTGGCGGGAAGCGGGGAGATTGCAATTTTCTGTGGCGCCATGGCCGGTTCAGGTTTGGGGTTTTTGTGGTTCAATTCGTATCCTGCACAAATTTTTATGGGGGATGTGGGTTCTCTGTCGCTGGGCGCAGCCATTGGCACTGTGGCGGTGATCACCAAACAGGAGATACTTTTGGCACTGGTGGGCGGGCTATTTGTCATTGAAACGCTGTCTGTTATTTTTCAGGTCGGTTTCTTTAAAATGACAAATGGTCGCAGAATTTTCCGAATGGCTCCCCTTCATCACCACTTTGAGCTCAAAGGATGGTCGGAACCCAAAGTTATTGTTCGATTCTGGATCATCGCAATTGCACTGGCGTTGATT
>DNGT01000071.1 GCA_003486165.1 Desulfobacteraceae bacterium | reverse complement strand
TCCGTTTTCCTGCCCGATCACAAACCGATCCATATCTGCTTTTAAATCAAACGGTGTTTTGTTGAACTCGATAATTTCCCGCACAGCATCCATTTCCTGATCTTCTCTCATCTGTGCGATTTTTTCTTTTATGCGCTGTTCTTTTTGCTTTGATATTCCGTCATCCATTTTCATCATTTCCTGTTGGTTTCTTAATTCTGAAGCAGAGCTTTTGGGGACAAAACTTTATTCATTATTTTTTATTTTGGTGCGTTCGTGCAAAAGCAGCGTCTCAAAATGATAACGCATCAGCCTCTCAGGGGCCAGAGACGGGTTTAGACGATACAAAGGTTTGCACAAAAGGACTTCCTCGGGTGAATGTGCGAACCTAAGATATGGACAGTCGACTTTTTTTATAATCGACATCGTAAGGAAATACTCCTCTTTGGTTACCAGAGAAAATAAAGGACTCTCAACAGGCACTTTCAGCCTGATCCGGGCAAACTTTAAATTCTTCGTGGCCAAATAGTCTCCAACTTTATCGAGCGCATCCAGGAAGCTCTTTTCAAGACCACACTGCCTTACCAGGCCGCTAATTTGATTGAAGGCATCTCGTTTGATGGGCTTTTTTTGTCTCTGTTTGGCCCGTTTATGCTTTATGTCTTTTAGTAAATCCATCTGAATGATGTTCTCAATATAGCTAAATGCTTAATTGATGGTTGTCAGGGGACAGGGATCAGCAAACTGAATCAAGCAAAATTTTGTTCTATCCTAATAGATGAGATATATTTATTAATGTATATCCTTTACAGCTTCCTGAATACCGACCCCTAACCCCTATTTAAATTCGGTAATCTTCAAAATCAATTGTGGGGATATGAACCCAGGTTTTGTCGAGGCTGTGATAACCATTGCGTTTCCGGCCGTTGTAGCCATAACGCATTGCCGTGAGGCCCTCTTCCAGGGTTCTGATGACACTTTCTGCTGTGAGTTCATTTGGCGGTACAAAATCCTTCATGCAGATTTCTTGCCCTGTTTTATGGCCCATCAAAAAGGGATGTTTGTATTTTTCTATGACAAAAGGCCTGTAAGGCGAATAGGTCGAAATAGCCACCCTGCAGTCTGGAAATAAATAACTGCGCGCGTAATAATCCTTAAGGACATAATCTCCTGTACGCTTATATACAATATAATCGCCTTTATAGGCGTTGTTCATGGTAAAGCCGAAACCGTCGATTTCCATGGCACCCCTGTCTGCGATATAGAGCAATACTGCAATGTGCGCCGGCTTTGCCTGACGGAACTGTTCTCGTATTTGCAGCGATCTTGCGATACGATGATGCTCACTTGCCAAAACTTTTGCGTTGATGGCTTTATGAAACCAGTTGCGCAGTTTTCGAGCTGAATACAGTCCATTTTCGGGCAGTTTAAAGATTGAATTTTGATGTTCCAGGTCTTTAAGAATTTCCTTCAGCGGTTCCAAATCCTGAAATGTCTTTGCCTCTTCATAATATTTCGCCGGAATGTTGATTTTTTCACCGACAAGGTCAAGTATTTCTGCATCGCTCACTTTTTTACGACTAAACTCTTTGTTTTTTCTAATAAAATAAGGCATTATCCGGAACAAAATAGTTCTGAGGGTCTCATCCAGAAATTGCTCGTCGATTCCGCGGACCAGCTGATATCTCCGCAAACATTCATTTCTCATACGCTGATAAGAATAGGCATCGATGGCTTCGTAATTATCTATGAAAGAGTGAATATTCAGCGCCTTTACGAAATGTTTGTCTTCAAGTTTTATAACGCTTTTTTGCTTATACTTTACGGGATTCTTGAAAGGCTTTCCTGGTTCAAGGCGTTGAGTCTCTCTCTCTATTTCCGGATCAAACAAAAGGGGCATGTATATAAAATCTGATTCCACCACAAGCTCCAAATCGGAATCAAGCAACTGTTTCATTATTTAACGCCCTCTGTTTTATTCAAATAATGAATTCGACGTTATAACAATTGGTCAGGGTTGAAAAATGTCTTAAATCGCCAATCGTCAAACGTTTATCCTATCCCCCTTCCTGGGGTTTTATGGCTCGAATCGGCACATACAGATATTTTTCTCCAGCCTCCGTTTTTTCTGACATGGCATATTCCAATGCTGTACCTTCTATTTCTTGCCCCCTCGACAGCAATTTTCCACCCTTAAGTTGCCGGTTGATATCTTCGACAATGAGTTGTTCCTCTATGCTCAGATTCTTTTTGTTCAGCGTTCTGTCGCAAAGTTTACGGAGAGATTTTCCTTCGTAGCTGCCGGGTTCATATATATCAATTAATCCCTCTGCGGCATGTCCTGGTAGTATTTCAAGGACGAGCGGCAATAACTTTTCGGCCTCATCTATATCCAGCCCCTTTTTAACCTCTATATCCGTCACTTGTCTGTCCTCCCTTTTATTTAGAATTTTTCTTTATTCTTGGAGTCATAGAAAATATTTTTAGGTTCTTGTCCATCCATGAGCATTCTATATGCATCGACCATTAATCCGGCGACAATCTGGTTTGTCATAATCACTGAAGGATCCGGATGATAGATGCAAGCCGCTCTTTCCCGTTGATAGGTTTCAGGACTTCGTTTTTTAATAATATCATACAACCCCAGCAATTCCGAAGGCGAAACCCCGCTTTTTATGGGGTCATAAACCACGACTTGGCCAGCATCCGCACTGGTTCCGCCGCTGATTAGAATCTTACCTTGAACCTTGCATGTCTCGCTCAATACGATTCTGGTTTCGAAGTTGTCTACACAATCGAAAACAACGTCATAAGCGGCAATGTCTGTATTTTTACAAAAATATGACACCTCGGCTTTGTTGTCCATCCCGAAGATATTGTTTAACCTTTCGGTTAAGGTTTCCGCTTTGCTCCTGCCAATGGCATCATAGAATAAAACCTGTCGATTTAAGTTGGTCATTTCGATGACATCAGGATCCATAAATGTAATTTGCCGAAATCCCGAATAGGCCAGTCCGAATCCCACAAAAATACCCAGCGCTCCGGAGCCAACTACCAGTATGTTGGGACGTTTTTTAACTGTTTTTGGTTTTGCTTTTTTGTAGGATATCAGTTTGTCGGAAACCGAAAGATCCATCAAAAGATTTTTGGTTTCATCCAAAGTAAGACCTGCGATAATCGTATCAAATACACCGTCATCAAAATGACCGTTGGGAAAATGAGACGGGGAGATTAACTGCTGAAGCTCTTGCCATTCACGTCCTCTGACATAGGTAAATACTTTTAAACCCTGTTCGCCATTCTGTTCATAGCAAAACCCTCTAATGATCGGAATTTTCTCTCTATATCCTCTC
>DNGT01000363.1:4067-17798 GCA_003486165.1 Desulfobacteraceae bacterium | reverse complement strand
ACGACGCGTTTCACAGGCCGCGAAAAAGGAGCAGTCTTTGTGAAGGCGCATGTCACATCCGTTTCTTCAATTGATCAGCAACCGATTGATTCAGTAAGTTTTGGGCTTCGATGAGTTTTTTATACTTTGATTCTATTTTCTCGATATTTCGAGACAAAATAGCCTTCAACAGGTCGCCTTCCATTTCAGCAACATCGATTCTTTCATAATAGTCCATAGTCTCTTTAAGATGTGCGATAACGATCTTACCTGTCAAGATTGGGTGGTTGTTCGTTACATTTGCATCCTCAAATCTTGTTCCATGTTCAAGCTCAACTTCTAAACCTTTTCGGAAAGCCTCGAGGGGTATATTCATCCCTTTGGTATTCACAATATTGAGAATCGTGGATGCCTCTTCATCCGAAACAAAGGGATCCGTGATTTTGGACCAGTCTCGCAAGCCAATTTCGTTGCAGACTCTTTTTACTTCATCAGCAGTTATGTACTCTGACAGTTTCATGTTTTTCTCCTTTCTTTTTTTAACTTGCTGAGAAAATTATTTAAAATTGTTTTATCGCTATTCAAGCGTTGCCCCCGTTCCTTGTATTCCTTTACGGAAAGGCGGCTGACATTTAGGGCAACAACAGTTTGATAAGCGATAAAATCATCCATTGAAAAAAGCGAATTACAGGGTCGAGAACACCTAAATAGAGCAGCGCGATGATAATAAAAAATCCATACCGCTCAAGACGGAAAAGGAAATTTTGGACGCTTGGGGATGCGAAGCCCATAAGAATTTTCGACCCGTCGAGAGGCGGCAATGGAATCAAATTAAAAGCGGCCAGGATGATGTTGATCTGAGCAAAATAATAGAGAAGCACCGCAGGCATACTTGAGGGCGAAGGGGACAGCAACCGATCCAAAAAAAGAGCACTAAACGCCAATAGCATGTTCGTGATGATCCCTGCGGCAGAGACCAATATCATTCCCTTGTGCCTGTCACGCAGTTGGTTGAAATTCACCGGCACCGGTTTTGCCCAGCCAAAGCCAAAAATAAAGAGCATGATGGTGCCTATAGGGTCGAGGTGTTTGAGGGGATTTAGGCTTAGACGGCCGAGCGACTTGGCTGTCGGATCACCCATGAGATAGGCTACCCATCCATGTGCCAACTCATGAAAAATGATGGAATACAAGAGCGGTATGGCGATGAGGATGAACCCAAGCGGATCTTTAAGCAACAGATTGAGCAGGCCCATGGATTGTCTCCCCGACAGCACTTTGTAAAAGTAGTTTCAGAACCCTCTTATAAGAAATCAGAATGTAAATTTGATCTCACAGGCCACACCATTGTAAGATGAAAATTTCACAACAATCTTCAAACAAAAGGTGCGCTTCGTGAGACTTACAGATTATGGCCGAAATTTCAAACTTCGTAACGTCTATATCCAAACACCGGAATTTTGGGGACGTTGATGAAAGATTGGCAAATTTTCTTATGATCACATAAATTTTTCAACTTTTCACCAACGTCCCCCATGTCCTTTATAATTTGAGGACGTCCTGGAAGTCACGATAAATATTTAAAAATTCACAAGGAATTGTGCATTAATACACGGATTATTGGGCATTCTATGAATTCTATCATCACAGGTTAGCGTGTGAAATCGATTTCAACTTTCTAAAATAATTGTTTAAAATGTTTTTATTCACTTATTATCAGATGTCTGGCTTGGCCCGACCTCCGATCTCCCGGGGTTCTCGAAAAACGTCGTGTGAATCGCCGTCACCGCTTTCGGCAGATCCCTCTCCTTAACGATGAAGTAACAAGCCACCGGCGAGGGGCCGAAGGCGATCATCTCGATGTTCACCTTACAGGCAGCGGCGGCCGAGAAGCAGCGTGCGGCGATTCCCGGCTTTCGAGCCATGCCCTCACCAACGATGCTCACCAGTGCAATGTCTTCCTCTTTCTCAAGGCGCCGGAAATGTCTGGGCCTGGCAGCCTGCAGCGCCTGTCGGGCAGATTCAAGGTCCTTTTGGGCCAGCAGGAGACTGATACACGTCTGGGAAGTGACCACCGACTTGATGTTCACCCCGCCTTCGGCAACAGCTGTGGACACGTCGCCGAAGATTCCGGGCCGGGCGCCGACTCCCGGAGCATGAATCTTGATGATGCCGATGTCGGTGGTGTGGGCCACGCTTTTGACCACGGAGGGGGTGACTATTTTTCTGTTGGTGACCCGGCTTCCGGTTACGTCTGGGTTCATGGTATTGCGGATTTCGATGGGCAACCGGCTCTTGCGCAATGGCTCGACAGTGCGCGGATGAAGGATTTTTGCACCGAAGTAGGACAGTTCGGCGGCTTCGTCGTAGGACAATTCGGGGATGAGCTCCGCACCTTCGATGAAGCGCGGATCGGCACTGAGAAAACCGTCGACGTCCTTCCAAATTTCCAGCATCTCCGCTCCGGATGCCGCAGTGACCACGGCGGCGGCGTAATCGCTGCCTCCGCGGCCGAAGGTAGTGATTTCGCCGTTTTCGCTAACACCGAAAAAGCCCGGGATGAACAGCACCTGTGAGGACTTCAGCGTCGGAATGACGTTTTGGCGGAGGTTCCTTGCCGTCTTGACCAGGTTTGCCGTGGCATCTCCGTATTTGCCATCCGTGACGATACCGATCTTATGGGGCATTCGGTACAGGGACCTCGTGCCGCTGGCCCGCATGGCTGCCGACAACAGTTGGCCTGAAAGCCGCTCTCCGAAACTGCTGATGTGATCGCTGATACGTGGGGTAATTTCCCGGGTGAAGTTCAGCCCGTAGAACATGCGTTCCAACTGGGCCAGCATGCGGCTTAGATCCTGTCGGTACTCCCGCAGTGGCAACCCGCTGGGGATCAGGTATTTGGCCACTAGCATATGGCGGTGCTTGAGTTGGCTCATGAGGTCGGGGATGTTCTGGTCGTCGGCGAGGGCGGATTTCATGCCCTCGATCAGCATGTCGGTGATCCCATGCAGTGCCGAGACTACGATGATGTTTCCCTTTCCCCTCACGGACAGAAGATCCAGGATCGCCGAGATTGTTTTTTTTCCGTTCAGGCATCCGCCACCAATCTTGATGACTTTCACGCACGCCTCCTTCCTAGTCCGCTTGTCGCTTGGGGACGGACCTGTCTGCTTTTGTTGGCATTTTATTGCTTTAGTTTTAGATATAACACTGCGCTTTAGCACCATGCGGCCGTTTATCGCGTGTCCGAGTAAACGCGCTCGTTATATGCTTTTTTCTTTTTAATCGTTTCCACCACCCGGTGGACGTCAGCCAAACATCACCTTCCTTTTGGATTCTCCTCAGCGCAATTGCATGCGCCTTTCTTTTTTTCTAAGGCAATCTTTTCGTAGATCAGAGATCGACCGTTTTTCATAAAATCATTTTCAATATCTCTTTTCGTATGCTTAAAACAGTAGCATACAAGATCGTCATTTTTGAATTCATTTCTTTTTTGATAATTCGGCTCGATCTCAATCATGTTTGACTCACAGGATTACCAAAGGAGAATAACACAATATATAGAAAATTTAAAGGCATATAACGAAAAGCCCGGCAGGCACATAAAATCGCAAGGTTTTATGTGTCTGCTGAAGCGCCTGGCTGGATGATCTTATTCGAGGTAGCCGAAACCTGAATCAGACATAAACGGATTTCACTTTCCCATTGCGGTACGCATCATTTTAAACGCACATTTTTTATAATACCCTTCACGATCATTTAATTTCTCTCACCCAACGACGCTCTTCAGCGGGCGCGGTTTTTTGCGATCCGCTGAATTGAGATTAGGGGTCAAGTCTGCTCTTGACGCTGTTCATTGTGGTTTGTCATTCTTTCTACAAGAAGTTCCGCTGCCTGTTCAAAATTGTTTTCTGTTACAACAAGTGGCTCGCTAATTACTACCGTTAATCGTGAAAAAGGAAACGGAAGTGGTTTTCTATCCCAAAGACTGTAAATGAAGTTGCCGCGACGCCATAGATCGATACGCCCTACCATGGTTATCTTACAACTGGCATGCAGCATAAGCAGAAGGAGCCAAGTGACTGTACCGACTGTCCATGAAAATCCCAGCCAGCATGGTCGCCAGACCCTCGGAACATTGTCAACACGGTATCTCATATTATCAAATCCGTATCGGTATGCTGAGGCCTATCGGACGCGAGATGAGCAGCACCCAGACTTGGGGAATAGATTCTTGTGACCGATTAGTGTCCTGTCAGCTACTCGCTATGTGCCTGAGGTTAGACTTCAGCCGCCGCTATGGGGCTAAGCGGAGTGGCAGTAGGCATGATGGCATTATTAAAGCCTTCCTGCGGTATGAAGGGCCTCTCGTACCGCTGCTGCAAACCTAACAAGTTCATCTGTGGGTTTCTTCCGACCTTTGTCTGTCAATGACTGGAAAAAAGTCTGACGCAATCCAGAGCTTAGCTCAAGCTGGACGCCTACACCGTGACGACCGCGGTTACAGATATTTTCGGCAGCCAACCCATGTAAATCTGGGTTTCCGTGAGTTTTAACAGTAAAGCCGTACCGTTTCAATACCGCTTTTAGTTGCAAGCATAGTTCGTCGTCACTACCGCCCAAGAATACAGATAGTTCGTCACTTCTTTCGCCATGGATAGCAACCACGGTATCCGACGCCTGCACAAGCTCAACACAACGGGGTTCATCGAAATTTGTGCTGGTAATATGAAGACAATTATTGCCCTTGGGCTTTATTCCTTCGAATATGGCCAGCGACAAATCATTATTGGCCACTTCTTTTGCCACTTCCGATGTTCCCGGTTCAATAGCTCCGCCATGAGGAACCACGATGACTATGTTCGATCCTTCACGCTTAACGACAGAGATACAGAAATCGATGTCTTCTCTTTCCGCCTCGCTGAGTTCCACAAAATTTCGGTACACGTCCATTTCGATATCGTTCTTACGTTTCGGATCACCCGCGGCTGTACGCCGTCGTGTGCATCGGGCTTGTGAGGCCCATTGAGTTTTGCGCTGAAACAATTCCTATCTTCCCTATCAGACGTGCGAGGCAAACAGCTGTAGTTCTCCTTGCCAGTGGGTGATGTGTCAGCCCGACATGTCCTCTTTTTTCTTCTGCTGGGATATGGGAACTGTCTTGCAGTTCTCAAAGGAGACATTGCCTGTCAAATGGAACCTTAGTTCTGCGTTCATAATGCCGGTGACCTCCATGCCTTCGATCACTTTGCAGTCGTCTGATTTGACCACATCGCGTACGGTTTCGGTCGCAGATTCGCAGCCCAAAACTATCACAGCATCATATTGTTCCGCACATTTCTGTAGCTTTTTGCGCTTCCCTGAAGTCCACATGCACATAAACCATTGGTGATAAGGAATACTCTTGAAAACTGTTGTGTTCACCCCATTTTCTCTTAATCGATATTGCAGTGTCTTCAGATATTTTTCGAAAGGAGCCGACTTCAGGAAACTCCTGAACAGTTGCATGAAAGGTTTTCTTTCTCTCACAGCCACAGTTACTGCAGGACACATTTTGCAGGGAACTATCAAGGCAGAACTTAATCCTGCAACTTCAGAAACGACATCCAGGTCATTGAAGTGGATCGGCATTTGTTTTTCCTCCTTTAATCAATTGTCTTCTTCGAAGAATTTAAAGGGGCAAGCAGGGTTCAGGGGTCCGCGCTATTCCGGAATATCAAATCCAAGCTTACGAATTTCATCAAACAGACGATTCTTATCTATCGGCTTTACAAGAAAACCGTTACAATTGGCCTGGACCGCGGCTACGACATACTTTTTGTCTGAAACCGCTGAGGTCATAATGATCTCAGATCTCTTTTACGGGTTTACCCCTTTTTGAGCCTCCAGCTGCCGGATCTTTTTCAGCGTCATAATGCCGTCAACCTCTGGCATCAGGATGTCCAGACACATCAAATCATAGGGCTGATTGTTATCTATGGCCATTTTAACAGCCATAAACGCTTCTTGGCCATTGGCGGCAATATCAACTTCACCAAGAGTGGCCAGAAAGGTGTTTACAAGCTTTCTTGATACAAAATCATCTTCAGCAATTAATATTTTCATGCCTTTTCCCCAGATGGATTTGTATGTTTAGGTAAGAGATGGTTGCATGGATGATAGCCCCAGTTTAGGTTTACTACACAGGTGTAAGAAGTAGAAGAAGATTGTAATTTTCGCATAACATATTTTTGCTTTAATTTCAAATTAATATAATCAGCCATTTGAGATGACACAAAGTGGGAGAGTCTCATGTCGCTTACCAGGGTTCAGGTGTCAGGTTTCAGATTATTTTTGACTTCATCTGATTCCTGATCCCATGACCTCCGACCTCTGGTCCCTGACCCCTAAATGCATTTATACTTGGAACAAGCAGGTCAAAAATTCCTATTTGGTTTGTAAAGGATTCGAAAGTGCAAAGTTTTCTGTGCATACAGTTGGGGTGATTTCGCCTCAATTTTCCTTGTCGCGACCTCCGACGCTTATTCATCACCCGCCTTCTATGGGTGATTTTTCCCCATTATGAGCGATGCACCCCATCAAGGGTTTTCCTTGCCTTAAATTTTTTTTATGACGCGTACTTCCATAAAAAAAATTCTTTTGCTTTATATTCATACAGTTAATCCCCGGACAGGGGAAGAGACGTTGTTTTTAGCCGTTTTCGCCTATCCGGGAGCTTAAGATTTTAAATATTTTTACCGATAATATGTAATAGAAAAAAGACAGGTTTAAGGACAAAGTATTTGGTCAACATATTAGAACCTATCTCAAAAACAATCTAAATGCCCATGGCGGCGTTGCGAAACGATTCAAACTACTCACATACTACGTAAATGCTCCGCTTTCTCACCGTTTCACGCCTTGCCCTGAACCCTAATCTTATTTTCGAGATAGGTTCCGGAAATATGTAAGTTCTGTCATCTTACGATACGAAATATCAGCAAAAAAAATATGGAGATAAAATATGGGCAGGATCGTTAAATGCTTATTTATGAGTTTGATGTTGTTGTCATTTATTTTAATCTGTTTTAATTTTTCTATAGCCAAAGGAATTGATTCTGACAACGACGGTTGGCCTGATAAATATGAAGAAAAATTAGGTGCCGACCCCAAAGATTCAATAAACACACCTGATCCTTTAGCTGATGACGATCTGGACGGATTATTGAATGAAAAAGAAAAAGATTGGGGTACAAACCCTATAGATCCTGACACGGATGATGATAATTTGTCTGATTACCAAGAGGTTACTTGGGAAAAAAGTGATCCATGTGATCCGGACAGTGATGATGATGGCCTGAATGACTTTTTAGAAATTTTAAATGGTACGAATCCTCGTCGTCCTGATTCGGATGGAGATGGATGGTTGGACAAGGCTGAAGTTGATGCAGAATCTGATCCCAATGATTATTCATCAACCCCGAAAGGTCATAGATAAGATCGAATTTTGATTTCCGGCAATATTGGCAACCTACCCCTTGTTTCAATTCCGTTATCATCGTTAAATTTTCGGTATTCAATGATTGAGGTACCAAACCGTCAAGATTTAAGCTCCCTTATTAATTCTGTTTAGAGACTTTCCCAGATTGATCGGCGGGCAATCAGGATACACAAAGGCTAAATCCTTCTTTAATATTTTTGAACAAAGAAAATTGACAGTACCACAATGTGGGATTATTGTTATCGATAAGGCTAAATATGGCCTTGTTATTTTCAGATAAAATAATCCATTGATAAAATATGAGGCTACAAACGTCTCGCCTCTATCAACATAAAAGGAGGTGGATAAAATGCAACACCATACAGCTCAAAAACAAAAATCAACACTACTAAACGGCGTGGATGTTAACCAGTTGTTTGGAAATATTGATACAATAAAAAGTGCCCCCGCCCTCGGAAAATTCAAATTTCGGGCCAACAATAAATGGATCAACGGTGGCCATAATCAAACGACAATAAATAACTTTCACGGTATTCAACAAGAACACAGTCATGCCGACCCGTTCGTATTGGATGCGGATGAACCCCCCCTTCTTCTGGGGGAAGACATCGGACCGAACCCTGTTGAATACGCCCTGACCGCTTTGGCAGCCTGTGTGACGACAGCTTTGGTTTATCACGCTGCTGCAAAAGGAATTAAATTGAATTCAGTAGAAGCAAGATTAGAAGGTGATATTGACCTCCGTGGCTTTCTCGGAATATCGGATGACGTTAGAAGAGGATATGATAACATTCGAATATATTACAAAATCGACGCGGATGTTCCTGATGAGCAGCTGGAAGAACTTGTTCAGATGGGTACGAAGTACTCACCCGTGTTTGACACCATTACCAATCCGGTAACTGTGACAGCTCAACTGGATAATTGATAACTGAAATACGATGAATGTTATTACTGGTGACATGTGAAGCCTCTCCGCCCTAAAGGGCGGGGTCAAGGGGAGCATGCCGGTCAAAACAGCACAAAATATAGGGGAATCAGACCATCTCTGATTCCCTTTTTTATTTTTTAAATTTTGTTACCATGTGAAAGGTTCAGCTTAGGTTTTTCATTAACGCCCTTTGCTCAGGGGAAATTTTCGATTTTGTCAGAACAACGATGAGATCAAAGGCTTTATGATGCGCTTCGCCGTTGTTTGAATAGGTGAGGTGCAGCGGTTCTTCATCATCGCCTTTTTCAACCGATATCGGAGTGCCGGATATCATGGTAAGACCCCGGATGTTTTCTGCCGAGGATAGAAACTTTTCCTGAAAAGATGGGCAAAACGATGAGATCAGTGTCACTTGGAGGTCCTGGGTGTTGTCAAGGGCGATGGTCGATGCGTTCACCCCGAACACTAGGCTGGAAAGAAGATGCGTCTCATCATCTTCGGGATGTCCCTGAACAATGGCAACATTTTTAGGGATTCTTCCGTCCAGGGGAGAAAGCACCATGCCTTTGGTGGGGCCGGTGGGGGAAAGCATGCGTTCAAACTGTAAATCGATGATCACATCCGGGTATTTTCCATAACCAAGCCGGGAGTTAAATGAATAAAAGACATTGTCCTGGCCGTTGGTGACGATGACGTCGTCGAATTCCAACTCCAGTATTTCATCCGGAATATTAAAATCAATGGCTTCGGGTTTGCATTCGGCCCAGCACAGGGCACATCCCAGACAGCGCCGGCAGCCTAAACAGCGCTTTGCTTCTTTTAAAGCCATATCTTCGGGAAAGCCGGTTTCCACTTCCAGAAAGTTTCCCCGGCGCTCGTCCACGGAAATCTCTGGCATTTCTGCTCTTTTAGACGGCACGTCGCCAAAAGGAATGATATAGCGTTTTTCTTTTTCGTAGATCATTTACCTGCTCCTAAGATACGCATGAATGCCTTCGGCCGCCCGCTTGCCGCCGGCAACTGCACGGATGGCGATATCCGGACCGGTGACCACGTCTCCTCCGGCAAACACCCCGGGAAGATTGGTCTCACCGGTTTCTTCATCGATTTCAAATGTGTTCCATCGGGACAGCTTAAGTTCATGCCCCTGTTCAAGAAAGCTCAAATCCGTTCCCTGGCTGATGGCCGGAACAATGGTCTGGGCATCGATNNAGGATGTAGACCTCGTCAAACCCCATTCGCCAGCCCACACGGGCCGAATCGATGGCCGCATTCCCGCCGCCGATGACAATGAGCTTTCCTTTGGCTTCGGGCAGATTGCCCAGGGCCTGTTCTCTTAAAAAGGTCACACAGTCCACGATACCTTCATAGTCGTCTTCCCCTGGAATTCGCAACTTCAACCCCTGATGACAGCCGGCGCCGATAAAGATCGCATCATACGCGTTTCTCAAATCTTCAAAGGCGATGTCTTTTCCGATACGGGTGTTGTATTGAATATCCACTCCCATGTTGCAGATGAGATCCACCTCTCGCTGAAGGAGCTTTTTGGGAAGGCGATATTCCGGTATGCCCACCCAGAGATAGCCGCCGGGAACCGGCAATGCCTCAAAGATTTTGATGTGTTCGTATCCCATCCTCGCCAGATCATAGGCGCAGGTCAAGCCGGCAGGGCCTGCGCCGACAATGGCGATCTTTTCCGGATACTTTTTTTCAGGCGTTTCATAGATGGGTTCGATTTCACGGGCGAGTTCTACATCCGCCGCATAACGCTTGAGAAAACAGATGCTNNATGGGTTCGTCCAGATACTGCCGGTTGCAGGCGGTCTCGCACGGGTGGGGACAGATACGGCCGATGCTGCCGGGAAGGGGAAGTCTTTCCCGGATTTTGGAAAGGGACTCGATATGTTTCCCATCGGCGATCAATCCGACATAGGCGCGGATGTCCAGATGCGCCGGACAGGTGGCCTGGCAGACGGGCATATCTTCTTTGTAAACATTGTATTCGCCGGTTGCCGGGTTGCAGTAATCCACTGCCGTGCGAAACCCAAACCCTTGGTTAAAATCGTCGAACATGTTCACCGGACAGACCTTGATACAGGCCTTGCAGTCATTGCATTTGCTGTTGTCCACCCGCAGACTGTGCTTTAAGATTTGTGTATGGATTTTTCCGTTTTCCCGACGGATGGATTTGAGATCGCTGTATGTCAACACCTGAATGTTCGGGTGACTACGAACCTTGTCGAGGTCTGTGTTCACAAAGGCGTCTTGAGGTTGAATCAGGCGGTCTCTGGGAATCCGCCCGGCACCCAGGGTGGGAAATTTCTCCACAAGGGTGACCTGCATCCCTGCCTCGGCCTTTTCAAGGGCAGCCTGGATGCCTTCCGGACCCCCGCCGATAACCAGAATCTTTTTTTCTTCCACGGTCATTTACTCTCTAATACCTCATTTTTGGCATTTTATAAAAATATTGGACACGGTTCTTTACTTAGGATCACTTATGCACGAGTTTGAGTCTTAAAAAAACCGGATTATGCGAATGCGGTTTCTATATTACTATGGTCAAGCCATCCGATATAACGGTGTTCGTTCTTCTACTCTATCCAGCCGGATCATCTCTTTTCGAACAAGGGCGGTGACATATCGAAACACCCTTTCCGGGGGAATGGCCAGATCTTTAGCCAGATCCTTGACCGACCGGGCGCCCTCTTGCAGTTTGCCGAGAATCTCCTGCACCTCGGTTTCTTCCACAATGACCATATCCATGGCGCGATTGAATTCATGTTTTGTAAAAATTTCGCCGTATATGTTTCCGGATTCAAGAAAAGGGGTCCGCTTTCCGATGATCCACCGGATCTTTTCCCCGGCCAGAACGGCCTCGGCCATTTTCAACTTTTCAAAAATTTCCGGCGCCTTTAATGGATCTCCCCCTCCACCGATGGGACCAAGTTCTTTTATTTTGGCGTCAAACTCGGAGACGAGCCGGACAAAAACAGCCGCTTCGCCGGAGGAACATTGTCGAAAGGCAAGGCGTTCTTTATTGACGCCGATATATTCCAGAAGTTTTCGCGTGATNNGCGGCCGGTGCACATGAGTCGAATGATCTTGATCTCAGGGGTATATTGCAGTCTGGAAACTCCAGCCAGATCAGCGGCGGAGTAACCTCACCATGTACAGCAGAAGGTCAGGATTTTAGGAACAAAGGGATTCAATTACATGCTCCTTTTTTAACCGCCCATTCGAGGCACAGAGTTCGCGGAGATGAAGATGTTCCCATCGCCGCTGAGAGGTCGACGATGGAAAAACCCTCAGCAACTTACGTTGCGAAAAAAACAAAAAAACTCTGCGATCTTTGCGACGTTGCGGTGAATACAAATTAATAAATAAAACAATCACTTCAATCCAAAAACGCTTCGATCTGGGCGTCGATCTGCTCGTCGGTAAACGAATTGATGGACAGTGCATGCTGATAGCAGGTGGCCGCACACACCCCGCACCCTTTGCACGCCACATCGATGACATGGACCTTTCTCCCCTTTTGGGTATGCTCGATTTCAAGGGCGCCGTATGGACAAAGNNCGGGCACTGCCGCAAAGAAAGATCCCGTCCGTGGCAAAATCAAGGGGCTTTAACTTGACGTGGCCTTCTAAGAAAAAGCCGTTTTCATCCACAGGAACCCGAAGGAGCTGGGAGGTTTCACCCACATCCTCATGGGCGATAAGGGGCGTGGACAATACCACAAGGTCTGCCGGAAGCTCCATGTGCTTTCCAAACAGAGAATGGTATACCTTGACTTGATGAGATTCCACCTGAGGAGGTATTGCCGGATCATAGTGTATGTAACGGACGCCTTTGGCTTTTGAGTCCCGATACATCTCTTCATTTTCAACACCGTACATCTGCATATCCCGGTAAAGAATAAAGACGTTTGCATCCGGGTTGTGATCCTTGACCAGCATGGCATTTTTAACCGCTGTCTGGCAGCAGATTCTGGAGCAGTATGACCGTTCTTCATTGCGAATGCCCACGCACTGGATCATGACGATATTTTTTATTTCCGGGTTCAGGCCCTCCTTGAGACGTTGTTCAAATTCAAACTGCGTGATGACGGTTTGCCCGTCATATCCATACATCCCGTGGGGTACAAGAGGAGCCCCGCCAACCGCCACCACAATCACGCCGATGTCGATGGTTTTGATGCCGGTCCGGGTTTCAATGCCCACCTGGAATTTGCCGATAAATCCCTTCACATCCACCACACTGGCCTCGGTGAAGACCGTTATTTTCGGGTGATTCATGATTGTCCGGATCTTTTCCTGGACGAAGTCCTTTGCATTGATCATACTCGGTCCGATTCTGTTCAATTGGTTCAGCATCCCCCCGAGAGATGTCTCCCGTTCCACCAGAACCACTTCATATCCGCGATTGGCCAGACCCAGCCCTGCGGTCAATCCGGCGATCCCTCCTCCGATGATCAGTGCTCGGGGAGTCACCTTAGAAGTAATGGGGTTCTGGGCTTTCAACAGGGCGGCCTTGGCAATCCCCATGGCCATAAGGTGTTTTGCCTTTGCCGTGCCGTCTTCTTTTTCTTTCATGTGGACCCAGGAACACTGGTCCCGGATGTTGACCATTTCAAACAGATAAGGATTCAGGCCTGCCTCTGCACAGGAGCTTCTGAACAGGGGCTCATGGGTTCTTGGGGAGCAGGAGGCCACCACTACCCGGTTTAGGTTGTGGTCCTCGATGCCTTTTTTAATCTCATTGATTCCGGTCTCGGAGCAGGTATACAGGTTTCGCTGGACAAAGGTCACGTGGGGAAGGGTCTGGGCATAATCGGCCAAGGCTTCCATGTCCAGATATCCGGCAATATTGGACCCGCAATGGCAAATGAAAACGCCGATTCGGGGTTCGGTATGGTTGTTTTCAGGCAATGGCTTTTTCCTCTTCTAAGTCCGATTGAAAAATAATTTCAGCGGCCCGCTCTGCGGCGCTTGATGCCTGGGCAACGGATTCCGGAACATCCATGGGCGACTCGGCACACCCGCACACGAAAATTCCGGGCACGGTGGTGTCCACCGGAGACAGAGCGCTGGTTTTAACAAAACCATAGTCATCCAGTGCGATTCCTAATATTTTGGAGAGTTCAACCATCCCCTTTGAAGGTGCACATGCCGTTGCCAGAATCACCAGGTCAAAATCCCGGNNGTGTTTCCCCCGCGGATCTTATACTCCTCAAACCCTTTGCCCACGGCACGGATATCCATGCCGAAAATTGTGGATGTGGTTTCGGGTTCATGCTCGTTGGCAATGATCGCCTCTTTGATGGAATGCATGCAGCAATAAC
>DNGT01000363.1:0-4043 GCA_003486165.1 Desulfobacteraceae bacterium | reverse complement strand
CTTCAAGGCTTCAAGGGTTTGAACGATGCCCAGATGATCCTCGTATTTGTCTGCCCATTTCTTAAGGTCATCGTCACCCACATATTGTCCGGACGTATAGCCGGTATAAAATTCTTGAGATGTCTGGTTGTATTTCTTTTCAAATTTTTCCAGTACTCGACTCGATGTTTTGATGTTCTTTTCGAGTGGTTCGATGTCAGCTTTGACGGCAAGGTCCGAGGGACGGTCCACATGCCCGCCGGTGGGCCCGCTGGCACTTAAAAGCCTTTCAAATTCTATGGCGGTCACGACGTTTGGAATTTCCCGGTATCGATATTCGGGAATTAAAGACGGATCAAACACATCATATCCTGCCGCCAGGATAATAGCACCGACGTTAAGTTCTACAATCCGGTCTTTTTGGTCGAAATTGATGGCGTCGGCCTGACAGATCTTTACACAGATCCCGCACTTTTTGCCGTTGAGTTGTCTGCAATGGTCAGGGTCTATGGTTCGGGTGGAGGGGATGCCCTGGGCAAAATAGGCATAGACGGCCGCGCGGGTGCTCAGCCTTTCGTTAAAGGCATCCGGGACCGTGGTCGGACATTTTTCGCTGCATGCACCGCACCCCGTGCATTTGTTTTCTTCCACGTACCGGGCTTTTTTTCGAACGGTGATTCTGAAATCTCCGGCCTGTCCCTGAACGTTCTCCACTTCACTATACGCCAGAAGCTCAATATTGGGATGTCGACCGACATCCAGCATCTTGGGCGACAGGATTCAGATGGCGCAGTCGTTGGTGGGGAAAGTTTTGTCCAGTTGGGCCATCTTGCCGCCGATACTGGGAAGNNACCAGGTCGTACAGATCCGTAATTTCAATGTCAAGGTGGTACGCGGCTTTGGCGCACCGGAAGTGAATCTGGCATTTGGGACAGGCGGTGATCAGGGTATCTGCCCCAATATCCATGGCTTCGCGGAGACGCTGCATCTGAATTTCTTTGGAACAGCTGGAACAGTTCATCCAGCCGCTGGTTCCACAGCAGACGCCGTTTTCCCTGCTGCGGATCATTTCCTTTAATTCAAGGCCCGGTAAGGCTTCGATCAATTTACGGGGCGCATCGTAGATGCCGGCCAGCCTTCCCAGGCGGCACGGATCGTGATAGGTCACGATTTTCTTTTCCGAATCTATAAATCCGATGACACCCTGGTTCAGTTTGTCCGCCAGAAAATCCAGAATATGAACCGGTTCAAAACCAAGATCGCCAAAATACTCAGGATAAACATATTTAAATGTATGGTACCCTTCTGGACAACTGAAAACCACCTGTTTTGCTCCTGAAGATCTAATGGTGTCCAGATTCAGTCGGGCCAGGCGTTTGAAGGTTTCGGCATTGCCGTTCCAGAGGGCATCGTGGCCGCAGCACCGTTCATTATTGCTGACCACCGGTTCCACTCCGCACAGATTTAGAATTTTGAGGATATGTTGAGCACCCTGAATGGACCCTGCATCGATATCCCGAAAAATGACGTCAAAATAGGGCCGGCATCCCACAAAATAAAACACATNNTGAAGCATGCCGTTGTGGGCGGGCATTCCGTCAAACCCCGTGGTTCGGGCTTCATCCCGCATCAGGCGGATAAACTCGGGGAAATTTATTTCAGCCGGACATCGTACACTGCACTGGGCGCATGTGAGGCAGTCCCAGAGGGAACGGTCTGAAAGTTCCTCAAGGTCATAAAGCGAGCGCTCGATGATCTGCCGGGGGGAAAATTCAGGAAACACCCTGGCCACCGGACAGCTTCCGGTGCACACCCCGCAATCGAGACAATAATAGGTTTTGGTGGCATTCACCAATTCGGCAATGGCCGTCATTATCTTTTCCTATGCCGCCTGTTTCAATTGAGACGGTCCCAATGTTTTGATTTGTTCCGTAAATTCACGCGCAATCTCGGCAAACCGCACCCCTTCTGCCGAAGACACCCAATCCAGTCGAAGCCTTTTAAGATCAATGCCGAGCAAGCCGACCAGCTCTGTTGTCATCTGAAACATCTTTTCAGCCTTAACATTACCGTCCAGGTAATGGCAGTCTCCCATGTGTCACCCGGCCACCAGAACTCCGTCGGCCCCTGTTTCAAATGCCTTGAGGATAAAATTGGGGTTGATCCTCCCGGAGCACAATACACGAATGATGCGCAGGCTGGCGGGGTACTGGAGACGGCTCACACCGGCGAGATCAGCAGCCGAGTAAGCACACCAGTTACAGGCAAATGCTATGATCTTTGGATTGAATGTTTCAGCCATATGTTAAACCCTCCCGGGTTTTGGGTTGAGCGTTTAAATCATCAGTTAATTAAATGCCGTTTTAACCATGGTCAGCACCTTTTCATCGTCAAAATGGAACACCGACGCCGCTCCCGTGGGGCAAACCGCGGCACAGGACCCGCAGCCCGTGCAAACGGCCGGGTTGACCCGGCAAACAATAGGCTCTTCCAAAAAGTCGATGGCCTGATACGGGCAGGCCTGCTGGCAGATTCGGCAGCCCCTGCAAAGCCGCTCATCGATGCCGGAAACAACGGCATTGCCGAATACTTTCTTTTTGGACAAAAACGTTGCCGCCCGTGATGCTGCTCCCAGCCCCTGGGCCACGGCTTCGTCCACAGGTTTCGGCGCATGGGCCATGCCGCAGACATACACCCCTTTGGTGGCAAAATCGATGGGCTGAAGCTTGACATGGGCTTCCACAAAAAACCCGTCGTCATTAAGTGGGACCTTGAACAGTGTGGCAACAGGATTGTCCCGGGGCGGTAAGACGGCAGTGGCCAAAACCAGAAGGTCCGGTTTGATTTCGATTTCGCGCTGGAACATGGTGGAAAAACATTGGACAGCCAACGTGTTGTTGTCTTGGGAAACCGTTAATTCTTTATCAACGTCAAAACGTATAAAGGCAACCCCTTTGGTGCGGGCCTCGCGGTAAAGCCCTTCGCGCAATCCATAGGTGCGCATATCTCTGTACAACACAAAGACATCCATTTCAGGTTTGAGTGTTTTTAACAAGAGTGCGTTTTTGACCGAGTGGGTGCAGCAGACCTTTGAACAATAAGGCCTTTCTTTGATCCGCGAGCCCACACACTGGATAAAGACGGCTGAATGGATGTCATTCAAGGCAAGATCGTCATCGATGAATTTTCGATCCAGTTCGAGTGAGGTTAAAACCCGGGGATCTTTTCCGTATAGATATTTATCTGGTTTGAATTCCTGTGCGCCGGTGGCGATGATGGCCACCCCGTGATCGATCACATGTTCCTTTCCGGCAACGTCGATGGTGGTTTTAAAATTTCCGACAAAACCATCCACTTTTTTGACCTGGCTGTTGGTCAATATGTTGATGTTGGGGTCCGATGCCACCTCCCGGATCAGTCCGGCCAGCTTTGCCTGGACATCTTCGCCATCCCAGGTTTCATATAAATTCACAGCCTGCCCGCCCAGGGTATCGCTTTTTTCAACAAGATGGGCGAAATACCCCTGATTGGCCAGATTGCGGGCCGCGGTCATGCCGGCAAGTCCGCCGCCCACAACCAGAGCAGAGGGGTTCATGTCGATTTCAGGATCATACAACGGCGTCAACAGACCGACTTTGAACACGGCCATGCGAACCAGATCCTTGGCTTTTTGGGTGGCGGCCTCTCTATCAGTGCTGTGGACCCAGGAGCATTGGTTGCGGATATTGGCCATTTCAAACAGGTATTTATTGATCCCGGCATTGAGGACCGTTTCCTGGAATAACGGTTCATGGGTCCGAGGGGTGCATGCGGCCACGACAATCCGGTTCAAATTCTGTTCCTTGATGACCTGGGTGATCTGTTCCTGGGTGTCCTGGCTGCAACTGAAAAGATTATCTTCGACCAAGACCACGTCAGGAAGGGTTTTGGCGTATTCGACGATGTCCGGAACATCCAAAAACCCGGCGATATTGGTGCCGCAATGACATACGAAGACACCGATTCGCGGAGGGGCTCCTTTGACATCCGTCTCTTTGGGGATCTCTTTTGTCCGGGCCATGGTC
>DNGT01000362.1 GCA_003486165.1 Desulfobacteraceae bacterium | reverse complement strand
TCCCAGTCAGGATGCTGCTCGAGAAATTGGCGGCACTGTTGAAAAATCAGGGGGGGAGAAAGGACCCGCTTGATGCCGTCGAGCTGGGTATCGGGCTGACCAATCAAATGGTGGATGATGCGAAGTTTAATTTCGCCGATAATTTTCAAATCGTATTCCAGTAAAAAATCGAAGTTCTCATGAATGCTCCCCGTGAGGGAATTCTCCACCGGCACCACACCAAAATCGACCTCTCCGGTCTTTACCGCCTCAAAAATCGCCTTAAATGACGGTGCAGGCACACCGGCCACCTGAGTCCCAAAATACTGGGTACAGGCCTTATGACTGAATGTTCCCATTTCCCCTAAAAAGGCAGCCCTTTGAATTCCCGCACCGTTGGTTCGACTTAAATAGTCGACGGCTTTGGCTTTATCCAGATAGTCAAAATCCATCTGTTTTCCAACAACNNGCCCCGTCGGAAAGGGCATGGTCCGGATCGTGATGCACCTCTATCATCAATCCGTCTGCACCGGCAGCGATGGCCGCCCGTGCCATGGGGCTGACTTTCTCCCGTATGCCGGTGGCATGGCTGGGATCGATAATCACGGGCAGATGGGTCAGTGTCTTGAGCACGGGAATGGCTGAAAGATCGAGGGTGTTACGTGTATAAGGTTCAAAGGTTCGTATTCCCCGTTCACACAAGATGACGCTGTCGTTGCCCTCGGAAAGGATATACTCCGCCGACATCAGCCATTCTTCAATGGTAGAAGACAGTCCCCTTTTAAGAACCACCGGTTTTCTAATACGGCCGACACATTTTAGCAGTTCGAAGTTTTGCATGTTCCGTGCCCCGATCTGGACGACATCGACATACTTCATCATCATGTCCGCCTGGGCCGGCGAGGTAATTTCCGTCACAACACCAAGACCTGTAACCTTCCGTACTTCAGCTAGAATTTTAAGCCCCTCTTCCTGAAGGCCCTGAAACGAATATGGAGAAGTTCTGGGTTTAAACGCCCCGCCTCGAAACAGAACCGCTCCGTATCTTTTAACCTCCCTGGCAATGGTCAGGGCCTGGTCCCTGCTCTCGATAGCGCAGGGTCCGGCGATAATGGTGATACGCTCTCCCCCCACAACCACATCTCCCACCTTAACCCGGGTGTCTTCGGTATGCAATTGCCGGCTGACCAGTTTGAAAGACGTCGAAATCGATACCACCCTGGCGACACCGGGAAGCGCTTCAAAAAAACTGGTCTTTTTATCTCCCTTGCCGACAGCCCCGATGATATTCTGTCCAGCCTCAGACATTTCACGGACAATATACCCTTCGCTGAACAGTATACTTCGGATGTTGTTCTTCTGGTCTTGGGTGATCTCCTTTTCCAACACGAGAATCATGATATTCCTCCTTTAAGCGAATTCATAAAAAAAGCCCCGAGAATCAATTCCCGGGGCTTTTAAAAAAAATAAACCCCGGACAGACCGCTACTGGTCCATCCGGGGTGTTTAACCTGAAGCGTTAACGATCCGGATGGACGCTTCTAAAGATAAAAAAGAAGCGCCCAAAGGCATTATCCAATCTAAAAACGCAATGTTTGTTCATCAATCGACTTCCTCATCAAATTATTTTAGGTTTTTTTACTGAATTATTTTATATCTGTCAAGAACTGTTTTTTTGCAGGTGTTCACGGGGTGTGCTTTCAGGCCGGCTTTCGAATCATAGAGTCTAAAGCTCGGAGAGAGAGAAGAGCGGAACGGATTATCTTTTTTGAAAAGCGTGTACTGTTTGAGTGGTTTAGGGATCGTTAGAAAGAACAGATGCATACCGAAACATTCTCATGGTAAGAGATGGTTTGTCTCGAGACGGACCCATTGTTTTTATATTGATATCTGTTCTTACTTTACGATTCTTTAATCCCGAATTTAAACGGTTTGGAAAAAAGCATTATCCATGGANNATACTATCGACAAAACAGGAGCCTTAAATGAAAACCCTTGAAATTCACGGCAGCACCGGTGATTCCTTCATACACGTGGGTGAAGTCCTCCGAAACCTGGGGAAACACATACCATCGAAAAATGTTGTCTTAATCACCGACAAGAATGTTAAGCAATTTTATGAGAATGACTTCCCGCCGCATCCCGTCATTACCATTGACACCGGTGAAAAAATAAAAAACCTCGATACGGTCCGGTATATCTATGAAAAACTGGTGGCCGTCGGGGCTGACCGCTCAACATTCATTGTCGGCATCGGCGGCGGTATTGTCTGTGATATTGCAGGTTTTGTTGCTTCAACCTATTTGCGGGGCGTAAGGTTCGGTTTTGTCTCTTCAACCCTCCTTTCTCAGGTCGATGCCAGTGTTGGCGGCAAAAACGGCGTCAACTTCAAAGANNAGGATGAATTGGAAAAAGGAGAACGCCGCAAACTCAATTTTGGACACACCTTCGGGCATGCTTTTGAAAAAACAACCGGTGTTCCTCACGGTGAAGCCGTCAGCGCCGGCATGGTCGTAGCATCGGAAATTTCCGTAAAGAGAGGCGATCTTCAGTCCAAAGATGCCCAAAGGATTGAAACACTGCTTCAGAAGATAGGGCTTCCTGTCAGAATCCAAGCTGAATGGAAATCGGTACTCGATGCCCTTAAAAAGGATAAAAAACGAAAAGGAGACCGCATATATTTTGTATTGCTCAATGAGATCGGAAATGCCTTTGTGGACCAAATTCCGATAAAAGAACTCGAGGCCGTAATCTATTCATGGATGGATACATCTTGACACCAGACGACTCAACTGTTATCGAGCAAAAATGTAACACTGATCAAAACTGCAAGCCTGTTTATCCCGATGAAACGGTGTTTTTCCGTTTGGTCGGTTATGGNNCAAATTAGGAGGTTATGAGCATGATGAAAAAATTTTCATTTTTCATGGCAATTGTTCTGGCACTTTTTATGATTTCAAGTGGAAATGTGTTCGCCAAGGAATTTATCAACGGCATCGATGCCAACTTTCCACCCTTTGCTTATGTGGACAAAGCAGGAAATGCCGGNNGACAGAAAGTGGTCAACTTTAGTATTCCGTACTGGACAATCAAGCAGGTCTTTGTGGCAAAAAAGGATTCCAGCCTGACGGTGGACCAGGTGCTGAAAGGCAAAAAGCGTCTGGGAGTGCAACGCGGGACCAGCGAGGCGGAATGGCTTAAAGATAATGCCGTCAAACAAGGCTGGGATTTCGAACTGGTTTACTATGACTCCGCACCTCTGGCTGTTGAAGACGTTCTCAACGGCCGCATCGCCGCTGCTGCAATGGACGATGCACCGGCAATGGACGCTGAAAGTAAAAAACCCGTCAAGATCCTCGGCACCTTCGGTATGCACGACGAAGAATTCGGTTATGCGGTTCGCAAGCAGGATACCAAACTGCTGGACACGCTCAATAAAGGGTTGAAATTGCTCATGGCGGATCCTTATTGGGATGAACTGGTTAAAAAATACCTCAGGAAATAACCGGTCCAAATCACCGCCTGGGAACAAAAGAAAAATTGGGAAGGCGTCAGGTTAACCTGCGCCTTCCTTTTTTGGTAAGTATTTAACTTTTTAAAAACATCGCCGCTTCAAGATATGATTAAATTTTGACTGAAAGAACTCGTGAATAAGGGCTCGTAATGAAAGANNAAAATTTAATCATACCTTGAAGCTCCTTTAACATCAATTTGTATTGAATATATAAACGGGTACAGCTTTTGAAGGCCTCTACCAACAATGCTTGATGCGCTTATTGCCATTTTCGAAGCACTCCCCTACCTGTTGAAAGGTGCGCTGGTCACCTCGGGCATCGTTATCGGCGCCATGGGGCTCGGTCTGGTCATGGGGGTTCACATGGCCGTTGGACAGGTTTACGGCAATCGCGCCGTCCGTTGGTTTGTGGGTATTTACGTTTGGTTTTTCAGGGGAGTACCGGTTCTGGTGCTTTTGTTTCTTTTTTACTTTGGATTGTTCGCACTTCTCGGGCTGAATCTGAGCGCCTTTGCTGCATCTATCCTTGTTCTGGGTATGACAACAGCCGCGTATCAGTCTCAAATTTTTAGAGGCGCAATTCTCTCGCTGCCGAGAGGACAGCTTCAAGCTGCCAGAGCATTGGGAATGAGCGACATTAAAGCCATCATCAGCATTATTTTGCCCCAGGCTTTGAGGTTTTCCATACCCGGCTGGTCCAACGAGTATTCCATTATTCTCAAAGATTCAGCACTTGCATTTGTTCTCGGAACGTCTGAAATCATGGCACGTAGCCATTTTGTCGCCTCACGGACGTATCACTACCTGCCCCTTTACATAACCGCAGGATGCCTTTATTTTATTCTAACCTGGCTCGGGGTTCGGGCCTTATTGAAACTGGAAGNNCGTGTGTGGCTGGAAGAGGTTGAAATCCACAGCCGCCGAAAACGTGACCTTTATGCATTCCGGCAGCAGGTCGGCATGATCTTTCAGGACTTTAACCTTTTCGATCATTTGAATGCATTGGAAAATGTCGCCATTGCACTTCGTAAGGTTAAAAAGATGAGCCGGCAGGCGGCCCGCGATCATGCTGTTGCCGAACTTGAACGGGTGGGGCTGGGGGACAAAATCACTCTGTATCCGGCTGAGCTGTCCGGCGGTCAGAAGCAGCGGGTTTCCATTGCCAGAGCCCTTGCCATGGATCCCAAAATCATGCTTCTAGACGAACCCACATCCGCCCTTGACCCGGAACTGATCGGCGAAGTTTTGTCCGTTATCCGGGATCTTGCCAAAGGGGGTATGACCATGATTTTGGCCACCCATCAGATCGGTTTTACTCGGTCTTTGGCCGATGAAGTGCTTTTTATGGAAAACGGCCGTATTATCGAACAGGGATCACCAGAAGATCTCCTTTCTCCGGACGCATGTACCCGATCCAGGGACTTTTGCAGCCGGCTAAATGAGCTCTATGAAGAGAATGTATAAATGGACACTATCTTTTTTACAGACCAGTTGATCCCGGCCTTGAACCGGGGATTGTTCATGTCCATAAAGCTCATCATCCCATCAGGACTCATCGGTCTGATGCTCGGAATTGCCATCGGGACGTTGAGAACATTCGGTCACGCTCCCGTTCGAAAAATAGCCAACACATATGCCAATGTTTTCCGGGGAACTCCTTTGTTGGTCCAGCTCTTTTTGCTCTATTTCGGACTTCCCAATCTTGGCATTTATTTAGACGCTTATACAGCAGCCGTTATTGGCTTTATTTTATGCAGCGGCGCCTACCATTCCGAATATATTCGCGG
>DNGT01000358.1 GCA_003486165.1 Desulfobacteraceae bacterium | reverse complement strand
TTGACCTTAAATAACACATCGGTGAGCAGAACGTTTGGGTCTTTGGTAACTTTGTCTATAAATTTTCTTTGCACATAAATGTCAAGAACACGCTCTATGGTATTAATATTGTCCAGCAAAAGGGTGTCAGCCAGTTTGGCTTTTTGAGTTAAAAGGTAGTTCAAATATGTTTCAACATGGGACATGAGATGGTCAAAAGAAAAGCTTTTTTTGGCACAGTTCAAAACAGAAGCAGCAACAATGGCATGGGGTGTCACAACAGAAACATTATTGATGGCGTTGATAATCCTATGCCCTAAGTTACGGCAGAGAATGTTAAACTCTTTAGGCGGCATATCTTCAATGGGTGTACCGTATTGAAGTAAAAGATCTTTAAGAGATATGGGATCATGGAATTGAATATAGATTCTTCCATACCTTTTATTTAAAAATTTTCTTGCTTTTATCACTTGCATAAAACTCTCGGGCTGCTTTTCTTTTCCCTCGATTTCGTGAAGGTATGAACTTTCTTCCAGAACCCTGTCGTAACCTATGAAAATCGGCGAAAAGATCAGGTCTTCACAAGCCCTGTTTTTATATGCGTTGAGAAGAATCGAAAGAAGCCCCAGTTTGGGAAGAATTAACTTACCGGTTCGGCTTCGGCCACCCTCGATGAAGAATTCAATATTAAATCCTTCATTGAGTAAATTGTGAATATATTCTGAAAAAACCTTTGAATAGAGCACTGCGCCTCTGAATGTCCGCCGAATAAAAAAGGCGCCACCCCATCTGAATATGGGGCCCATTGGCCAGAAAGAAAGATTTTTTCCAGCAGCCACGTGTGGGCATGGCATGTTATTATTATACATAAGATAAGAAAGGATCAGGTAATCGATGTGACTTTTGTGACAAGGAATGAATATCACAGGCCCCTTCTTTGAGATGTTTTTTACACGATTCAGACCATCCTCGTTGATCGTAACCCCATCAAACAAGGTATTCAGAAACCATTTTAATGTAATAGAAGCCAGTTTGATCACAATAATATTGTAATTGGCAGCCATCTCATCAAGAAAAGCGCTTGCTTCTTTTTGTACCTTTTGAATCGGGATATCTCGGGTTTGTGAATGTTGTTCCATAAAACTTTGGAGCCGTTCATTTGTTAGGATGTTTTCCTTCATCTCTAATCTTGATTTTAAAACCGGGCCTGTGATGCTTTGACGGTGTCGATTAATTTGAGACAATAGTTTTCGCCTTAATGCGAGAGCCTGATAATCGATATTTCTTTTTTGATTTTCTTCGGCACTAAGAAAAGTTTTGAGGTTGATCGGTTCGGATGTTTCCACAAAAACTTTGCCCGGATTCTTAAATAGCATAAACAGACGTCTCATTTTCCCGGGATTTTCCTTGGAACCAAAGAGAAAATCAATGATGCTCGGCATCGATCGATGGGGATTTTTATCAAAAAACATAAGTTTTGGGACAAGAAAAATAGGACGATCGATGGATTGTTGCATCTCAATAAGATATTGGACCGGGTCTGTCTTTGCTTTTATAAATCTTCTATGGAAACCTCTCTGTTCAACCAGCGAAAGGAGTGCCGACCGTCCATTTAGGAGTTCCTTTTGAAAGTATCCCCTTTGGTAAGGATCAGGCAGGCCAAAGTTATGGATAAAGTATTTGATGTGCGAAAATACGATCTTCCAAATGCGTGATATAGGCTGCCAGATTACCACGATATAGTCGAAACCTATTTGAGGAAATGGAAGACGATCCTGTTTGTAACGCGAGTAATAAAAAAGATACCTAAAGTAACTTTTGTACTTGGTTACATAGACGACAATACCCTCTTTATGGAGACTATTTAAGTCAAGGGTCTGTTCCCTGATAACCTTTACGCCGGAAAAGAAAAGTTTGAGGATAAAGCTTGATATCGCACCGATATTGTCCGGGAGCTGACAAAAATAATGATCATAATCGTCCTGAACTGTTGGATCGATCTCTTGTTTTTCTTTATATTTTTCCTGTTTTGATTTAATCCATTTTAGCATGGTGACGTCCTAACATTGCTTAATCACGCATAAGAGAAAAATTTAAAAAATGTTAGACTAAAATACAAAAATTTACAAATATAAATTTCGTTTGAAACGATTAAGGCAAAATATCTTGTTGGAGCAGGATAGGGCAAGGTTAAAAAAACAACGTTCCCATTATAAAGATTCTTGTTTAACAAATTTAAGCTTGCGTTACAAAATAAGTTGTGATAGTTTTCAAAATCTTAATCTGCTATTAACAACTATACGTATTTACAAGATATCTTTTTCTGGTCCAAGTATTTTTTGCCAGCACAATAAAAGTCTGTACGGTTTCAGGAAAACGCATAATAACAAACAAGCCGATTTAAATTTTAATTCAAATTAAAGGAGGATGATTTTTTATGAAAACATTAATTGGTGGGGCGGTCGGAGCTGTATTGGGTCTCATTGGCATGTCCATATGGTGGAAACCCTTTTTGCAACTTTTGGCCGGTGCTATCCCGGTGATGCTTCTTCTTGGCGGTGGTTTGGCTCTTTATCTGGGTTTTGACGAACTTAAAGATTCCTGGAAGAAAGAGGATAAAACAGTTGACACTTCTGTCAGCACTGACGAAACCGAAGAGTACAAAAAAGAAATTAATGAACTGAAAAAGGAAATTGAAACTTTAAAAGCTGAAAAAGAATAAGGTAAAGAGTTGCCTCTTAGGTACAGATTTTTCTTGCGGGCAAAATTCTAAAAAGCAAAAACGTACAGTACGCTTAACCGTGTGTGAAAAATTTTTATTGACAGGTCTATCGACTTTCGGCAGACGGTGAATGCTGTTTGACCTCTTCAAAAATCTATATAAGCGCCTTGCAGATATAAGCGGGCGCTTATTGTTTTTTATCCCATTGATTTCATGGGAAAATACAGGCATTCTCTGAATTTCGCTTCTGCCGGAGGCTTTCCATATCCGCATCAATTTTCATGCAAGACTCGGGTATTATATCATTTGATCTTGGCTTTTTTTATGGCAGAAGTCGCAAGAAAATCGGCTCTTTCATTTCCTTCGATACCGACATGCCCTTTAACGTTGATGAATTTCAGATCATTGAATTTTGAAAGGAGTTTCTTTATGGATTCTATGATGTCCTGATTTTTCTTTGCCTTCCATCCTTTAGTGAGGACGCCGAAAGCATATCTGCTGTCTGTAAAGACCCGTACCGGAATATTCGAATTTTTTACAGCCATAAGACCCGACCGGATGGCCTCGAGTTCTGCCATGTTGTTGGTGGTAATGCCGATATATCTTGATATCTCTTTTTCATGTTTGCCAAAGCGCAAAACCACGCCGATTCCCGCCGGACCTGGATTTCCGGCAGATGCGCCGTCTGTGTAGATATTAATGGCATCATCACAAGATGTATCAGCCAAAAATTGAGTATCGGATTTTGTTTTTATGTCCTTTTGCGCTGACGATTTTCGGGTTGATTTTTCTCCTTTTTCGGTTTTTTCAGTCTTTTGTAAAGAATCGGTGGGCTTTATATTTTTAGGAAGTATCCAGTATTCGTAATCCTGATCAAGCTGATATTTGATCAGCACCTTACCGTTTTTGGTAATCGGTTTTTGATCCTGGTCAGTTGCCAACCAGACTTTATTTTTTTTGAAGACCATCCGTTTCCAGTTGATGTTATCATTTGTCATTGGTCACCAAATTTCAGGTGTCATGGATCAGGTGTTGGGTTTCAGATGTCGGGTGTCAGGTTTCAGGACTTGGGAGGCAGGATATATTTCTGAAATTAACTCCTGACCTTCAACCTCGATCCCTGATCAAGTGTAAAGATGAAATTTCCTGCTTTTTTCCGCGAATGTTTCCAGATCTTTGATCCATGATTTTTCTATGGCGTATATATCATCTAGGTTTTCGATGCACTGTCGTATTTTTTTATCCCCAATGATAAGGTCTATGGGCAGTTTTTCAAACTCATACTCGTACGGTGTTCGCTTCCATTGAAACATATTGTTGTGATGAAAGATTACGGCATGGAGAAGTTTAAGGGTTGTGATATATGGCTTGAATTCATATGGATCTGTTATGTGGATATGAAATCCATTGCATGCCGAGCCGCTCCATTTGTTGAATGTTGGTTCAAATACAACCGGTCTGAGTATGATGCCCGGGAGTTCATTTTCACCCAACGTCGACAGCAAGCGTTTGGTATTAAAAAACGGAGCGCCGAATATTTCAAATGGAAGGGTGTTACCCCTTCCTTCTGAAACATTGGTTCCTTCCCACAATACTTGCCCCGGATAAACCATAGCCGTTACTGGTGATGGCATATTGGGTGATGGTGGTATCCATGGAAGACCCGTGTGCGTAAAAAACATATTTCTTTTCCAACCTTGCATGGGGATAACATCAAGATCACACCCGATACCGAAGTCATTGTTAAATAAAAGGGAAAGTTCGCCTATGGTCAGTCCGTGCCGCATGGGGATGGGATATCTTCCTACAAATGAAGCGCATTCAGGAGTCAAAAGATTCCCTTCTATCATTCGACCATTTACAGGATTCGGTCGGTCGAGGACAACGACTTTTTTGCCGAACTTTTTTGCAGCTTCAAGGCAATACGACATGGTATAAATAAAGGTGTAAACACGTGTGCCAACATCCTGTAGGTCGATGATAAGGATATCGATGGGGTCTAACATTTTTTTATCAGGAATTCGTGTTTTACCGTAAAGACTAAAAACAGGAATTTGTAAAAAGGGGTGAATCGCATCATCCGACTCAATCATGTTATCCTGCTTTTCCGAGAAAAATCCATGCTGTGGCGAGTACAATGCCTTTAGTTGATCCGGGAATCTCCGATGTATCAATTCGCTGACATGACAAAAATTTGGGTCAACCGAAGCTGGATTGCACAGAAGTCCGATTCGATTTTTGAATATCCATTTTGGAGGAGATGCAATAAAATTTTCAAGACCTGTTTGAACGCGTAACATATCTCAATATATCTGATTAATAGTTTAACTCTTAAATTTCTATTTTTACATATAAAAATCAATTTATGTCAAGCTGAATCTATGGTGCGGTTTGAAGGAGAAGGAACCGCGAACGGATGTAATTTTTATTTGATATGGATCTGTCCTTTATCGTGAAGCCAAACTACCAATTCGTGTAGGCTTTATAAACGCATATTATCCATTCTGTTTAAAATAAAGATTTTCCGGCACATGGAGTTTAATAGGTTGTTGGGTATCTATGAAAAAAGGAAGCTTAAATTTATTGATTTCATATTTGAATCTGATATATATTATTAATTTACAGTTATATAACTGGCCGGCATATCTAATACACCGATATTACCAACAATTGATTCAAAATCGATATTGATGAGACGAATAAGATTTGCGAGCATATACTTATTTTTATTGGCAGTGTTGTTTTTTATTTTAGGGGGCTACAAAGAATGGCATACACTGTCGCTGATTAACGGGTTACAAAACACCTCACGGGACCATCTTCAAGGCCTTCATCTTCTGTTTTTCCTGGCCGGTTTCTTAGCCCTTTGCGCGATTTATTTTGCAGAGAAGATGGAAGTAAAGGTCCTTTCCTCAATTAACGAAGTTCTCCATGAAGAGATAGCTATGAGAAATCGTATGGAGAAAGCGTTGAGAGAAAGCGAGAGAATAAACAAGGATCTTTATGCGGAAGCCAAAAAGACAGAAGAACTCTACCGTTCTTTCTTTCGATGCAGTGTTGACGCCATTGTCACCTATGATCTGGAAGGAAAGGTCGAATATATAAGCCCTGCGTTTACCGAAATATTTGGATGGACTTTGGAGGAAATGAAAGGCGGTCAGATACCCTTCGAACATGAATTCCAAAAAGAATCCATTGTGTCTGTTATTCAAGATCTTGTGGAACATGGAACACCGTGTAATGGTTTTGAAACAAAATGCCGCACGAAAGACGGACGTTTGTTGGATGTCAGCGTAAGTGCTTCGCGCCATAACGACCATAAAGAAAAACCGATGGGCACCCTTTTCATTCTCCGTGATATTTCGGAGAAGAAAAGGGTCGAAGCCCAGCTACATTATATCGAAAGGATGGAGGCTATTGGAACACTGGCCGGAGGAATTGCACATGATTTTAACAATCTAATGATGGGGATGCTGGGGAATATTTCTCTGACTTTGTATGATATTGGACCCGATGATCCTAACTACAAGCGGTTAAAAACTGTTGAAAGGTTGATTCAAAGTGGTTCCGAGCTGACGAGCAAGCTTCTTGGATATGCAAGAAAAGGTAAATATGAGTTAAGACCCATAAATTTAAACAAAATCATTAAAGAAAGTTCTGCTGCATTTGGCAGGGCAAGAAAGGAGATCGTCATTTCCATGGACCTTGCAGAAGATCTGCTCCCGGTAAAAGCGGATGGATCTCAAATTGAGCAGGTCTTCATAAATCTTTTTATTAATGCTGCCGATGCCATGCCGGGGGGAGGAGATCTATTTCTGCAAACTGCTAATGTTACGCATAAAGAAATGAAAGGTAAGCCCTATACTCCCAAACCCGGCAAATATGTTATGATAAAAGTAAAAGACAACGGTACTGGGATGGATCAAAAAACCATCACACGTATTTTCCAACCGTTTTTTACCACCAAAGAAATGGGTTTGGGTTCTGGACTTGGGCTGGCATCTGCATATGGGATAATAAAAGGACATGGTGGATATATCGATGTTGAATCCGAAAAAGGGCATGGATCGGTTTTTTGTATTTATGTCCCTGCATCGGAGGCGTTGATTCAACAAGACCCGATAGTTAGCGAGCGCATCGAGGAGGGAGATGAAACCATCTTGCTGGTGGATGATGAAGAGATGATCATTGATGTTGGTGTCCAATTTTTGGAAAAACTTGGGTACACCGTCCTTGAAGCCAAAGGTGGTAAAGAGGCGATTCAGATATATCAAGAGAACAAGGATAATATTGATATGATTATTTTGGATATGATTATGCCTGATATGGGAGGTAGTGAGGTCTATGATACAATAAAGGCAATCGATCCTGA
>DNGT01000357.1 GCA_003486165.1 Desulfobacteraceae bacterium | reverse complement strand
GCCACCTTCTCTGACCAAAAGGTCAACCGTGATTTCTGAATGAAGGTCGACCTGGTCTTTTAATTGAACAAGGCAATTATGATATGCTCTGGCTTTGGGAATATTGATTTCAAAGTTATATGCCTCTTCAGAACCATCATTGATCTGCAAGCTCACTTCAATACGGCCTCTATCAATTTTCTCGCTGATCAAGGTTTTTATCTTATCCTCCAAAACATTATATCCATGCATAATTCTCATGGAAACATCAAGATATCTGCTGTTGTAGGATCGGATTTCAGTTGAGACATTTATTTCATCTGCCGTTTTCTCTGATCTGGCATAGGCAGTCATGCTTTTCATCATTTTATGTTTTCCCTATCACTTTTTATAAAACTTAAATCGACCATATATTTCTTTCGCACCTGTTTAAGAAAAGTCATTATATTTTCTGAAGCATAATCTGGATAAGTCCATGGCAGCGGCTCAAATCCTCCCTTGGTGTATATCAGGGTCAGATCAGCATAAATTCCCTTTCCAATATGAATCCGGTGACTGAAATTTTTTCCGGTGGCCAAAACAAATCGTTCATGGAGCAGATATCCGGGATCTATATTAACCATCCGTTTCCCGTCAATTGAATGTTCATTCTCAAGATTATTGGTAAACAGTTTTATATCTGCAAGAGAAGCCTGATGTATTAGCTGTTTAAATGCAACCAGGCGTCTAAAAAGGGGTGTGCCCATTTCATCATAGTAATAGCTCGTAAAGTTAAAAGGAAACCATGAACTTGCCAGGTCAACAGCACCATATTTATCAGTAAGCGTCTTAACCACACGAATTCCTAACCCCTTTTCTTTTAAAAAAAAACCTATCACAAGTTTGGCAGGTTTTGGGGGTTGAGGATGGCTCATGATTTTCTGGTTTTATCTCTAAACTAACTACCTGAGGAGGCGGGGTGTTTTTATTTTTTAATTGCTCCTTGGATAAGTTTTTGCAATAAAAACACCCCGACCCCTCAACTATCGATGGGTTTGGCTTCGTCAATCAGCATAATTGGGATATCATCTCTAATTTCATATAAAAGCTTACAATTTTCGCAAATCAGACCATTTTTTGTGTTATTTAAGTATATATCTCCCTTGCACTTTGGGCAGGCAAGAATATCAAGGAGCTCTTTACTTAATGCCATATATCCTCCTTTACTGTTACCTATTGTCCATCCATAAATGTTCTTTTTCCCGCTGGACTTCGTTCTTCGCCTGTTTCCGGCTGCAGCGAACCTCGTGTACGATTCGCCTAAAACCCTTGCGCGGCCTTGACCAACGAAAAAAATCTTCATTTATGAATTGGACAATTAAACATGTTTTCCCCTATCGTGGATGGACATCACCTAAGCTGATGGTTTCAAATTTTAAAAGTGGATCAAATATTTTTATTTTTAACACAGAACACTCAACCTGTTGTCAAAATCTCGTCAAAATAAGCAATTGTCCTTTTCAGTCCCTCTTCAAGTTCAACTTCAGGTTCCCATTCAAGAATCTTACGGGCCTGTGTAATGTCAGGCCGCCGCTGTTTTGGATCATCNNCCGTCATTGAGATGCATTCTGGGTCCGTAAGTGTTGAAAATTCGCGCCACCTTGATTTTAAGTTTGTGCTGGCGAAAATAATCAAAAAAGAGTGTCTCCGCACAGCGTTTCCCTTCATCATAGCAAGAACGGGGACCGATACAGTTTACGTTTCCATGATAAGTTTCGGGCTGGGGATGAACNNTGGTAATGAATGGGGGACGCCGGACACGCTAAATTGTAAATCTCATCCACCTCAACATACAAAGGAAACGTAATATCATGCCGCAGTAATTCGAAATAAGGATGACCTATTAAATTTTCAATGTTTCTCTTGCTGCCGGTATAGAAATTGTCCGCACATAAAACATCGCAACCCTTATTTAGTAGACGCTCACATAAATGTGATCCTAAGAATCCGGCGCCACCCGTAACCAGAACCCGTTTTCGTAAATGCATATCTATCCTTTCCGATAAAATCCTTAATCACTAAAAGCAGCCCAAGCATAAGTATAGCAATTGTCCCAGATATTCGCTTATTATTATACGATTGTCAACCATACGGTTTATTTCCCAGTTATTCTTGGCAAAAGAAATATTTTAGGAGGTTTGACATCAGGTGGTCGTTGATATATGACACCTTCATGTTTCCAGCTGTTAAACAGGATTGCCATTGGCTATTTTGAAAAATAATAAGAAAATAATTAAAAAACATACCAAGCACAGAAAATTTCGAAATCAATTACATTGACTGAGCAAAACACAATAGAAAATATTTTTGCAGCTTTGAAAATGAGCGTCCCCATATTGATGGGAATATTTTTATTTTTTACCCCCTTTTCACACACAACGGCCATCAAAGAAATCTGTTTTTACCTTTCTGTCTTTATTATTCTTATTTTAATCACCGTTAAAAAGATTAATTTTTCCTTCAAATCGCCACTTTCACTACCTTTTGCACTCTTTACCGTATGGGCATTCATAGGCCTTTTTTTCGCTTTATATAAAAAGAACAGTGTCCATGATTTTTATGCGCATTTATTGAAATATCTGGCCATCTATTACATTGTGATTAATTTTTTTAATTCCGGTAAACGGCTTATTATTTTATCATGGATCATCATTGTTTCAGCGACTATCTTCTCTATTGGAGGATTGGGCTACTTTTATCTTGTATTGGGAAATAATATATTAACAGAAAGAATGACTTTTCAGGAAACGTCGATCAATATCATCGGTTTTGTAAGCATAGTTGCGTTTCTTCTATCAGTGCATCTTTTTCCGAGATCAGATATATTATATAAAAAAATCCTGCTGCTTATTTCACTCACTGTAACATCTGTTGTAACTGTCAGGACGCTATCGCTGGGCACCTTGCTCGGCATGATCCTGTCACTATTAGCACTATTCCCTAAAAATAAAAAAACCGTGTTTTTGACCTCTCTATTGTTGGTAGTTGTATTAGCAATAACGACTTTAACCTTTTCACCTGCTAAGTCTCTCTTGTCAGCAAATTTTTTACAAAATAAACTGAAAAATAGTCACCGAATACAAATATGGCACACTTACTTAGAAATAATTAAAGATTATCCAGTTTCCGGCATAGGTTTTGATATGGATGATATGTGGCACGATCAAAACCTATGGGATAAATACTCCGCCAAAATACCCTATAAATTGAGATCACCCACTAAAGAGGTCCCTCATAACATATTAATCAGCATTACTGTGAGGCTCGGCCTTGTTGGTCTTGGGTTATACTTCTATATAATATTTGTATTTGTCAGGATGTCTTGGATTGTTATTAAACACGGAAAAGACGATGTTATCAAAAGTTGGGGACTTTGTATTATAGCGACCTTTGTGGCCTGGTTTATTAAAGGGATGTTTGAACCGGCGCTAAGCCACGTCCCGGCAGTTATTAACTATACCATATTCGCCATGATGACTATTTTGTGGAAACTCAATTCGGAGACTGACAACCAAACATTAAAGGATCAATAACATACATAGTGGTAAGCAAAACAGTTTTTAAAAAGAGTAATTTTTAATAAATAGCATAAATGTATCACAGGCAATACCATATCTGAGGGACGGAATGGATATCGGTAAAACTTGCTAATTAAAATGCTTTGAGATAGGCAAATTTTACTGCAACGAACGGACTATCTCACCAGCCACCATTGAGCGCAGTGGCATAGCAATCAGGTGCAGCGTCTTTTTAGGTTAGGCTAAATTTTCATATTTCGAAGCAATTGTTATCCCGATAGAATATTGAAGTACACCATTCACGAATACCGATTGGTCCAAGTCCCTCAAAATCTAGGCGCCTGAAACCATTCTGTATAAGATAAGAGTATCCTTCTTGATAATATTCTCGCTCACTATTATCCCAAATGATCACGCCATCACCCTTCAATGCTTTTAGAGAATTCTTGGCACAATTGACCCTGTCCCTGCCATCGATAACGATAATGTTGAATATATCTTTGTA
>DNGT01000199.1 GCA_003486165.1 Desulfobacteraceae bacterium | reverse complement strand
TGTTTAATACCCGTATAAGACTATATATTTTGTATGTCAAGAACTAAATGACACAATATATGGTAGCAAGAAGCGATGTCATTAATGGGAGCCTTTAGAAGTGAAGCCTTCCCAACCTAAAGGGCAGGGCTTCGTTATGCCACGGTAAGTTTAAAATCGTTTAATGAGACTATTTTCGCATATAAAACCGCCAAGGCAGCCATGAATGCGGCGTGCACATTCTCAGCCTCAACGACTTTATCCTTATGCTGAAGGTTGCGTGTTGCACAAGCATCTTCAATGACAACGCAATTGTAACCTAAATCGAAAGCGGCACGTGTTGTTGCGTCAACACACATGTGACTCATGGCACCACATATAACGATTTCTTCGATATTTGCATCATTAAGCTGATGAAGCAAAGATGTATCTCTGAAACTGTTTGGAAAATTTTTTTGAACAATCATCTCATTTGGAAGTGGAGCGACGGATTCATGTATCTTTACGCCTTCTGTGTCTGGCAAGAAAAACGCTGCACCTGCTCGCTTTGAAATATGCTGTACATGAAAAATAGGTAATTTCTCTTTTCGAAACTTATCTAACAGTTTTTTTGCGTTATTTGCAGCTTTATCCATACCGACAAGCGCCATTTTCCCACCGGTAAAATAATCATTTTGGATGTCTATTAATATCAGACCATGCTTCATGATAACTCCTTATTCATTTCATATAACTCGTATTATACGTTTTAAATATGGTGCGCACACGCCCTTTAAAGATGTATAAGGATCAGAAAAAAAATATATTTTTGGAATATTTTGATATCTAAGTGTCAATAGAGGTTTTAATTCGCCTTCAGATTCTATCAAGTCAAGTATAGGTCAGGACGATTTAACTGATCTATTGTCTTTTTTCGTTTTAGATCATGCAATCGGTAAGATATAATCAGCAAGTCTGGAGGATGTCTGGCGGAGATTTTGACTGAGTATCCTTGAGATCCCCTTGAGAATTGTTATGCCGATTTGAGGATAGTCTTTAAGTATCGTATCGAAACCCGCCTGGTTTAATGTGAGAAAGCAGGATTTTGTGCGGGCTTTTGCCGTGGCCGATCTTGGGAAGTTATCAAGAATTGACATTTCACCAAAAGAACGCCCTTTGGGTAAAACGGAAATTACGATACTGTCTCCGGTGACGGATTTTTTGAGAACATCGATTACGCCATCCAATACAAAGCAGATATAATCTCCTTTATCTCCTTCTTTAAAAAGGATTTCACCCTTATCGATCTCATAATAATTCATATGCTCTGCAACAATATTCAGTTGGTTTCCCTTGAGAGCATCAAATAATGGAAAGTCAATAAGGTAATTGATGATGTCTTTTCTCATCTTGTTTTCACGGGTGGCGTTATTTTTCTTCATTTTTTTATCTATAATTTATTCGTTAAGAATTTAGAGTTTTCGATTGAAAGCGAATTTATGGTTTCACCATTTTCATCGATTTCCTTGAAAATAAGTTTGTTATGGCGGTCGTCATTAATGGTCACAGGGTTTCCATGTTTCCATTCAAGCTTTTTAAATACCTCTTTCTCAACATTATCACGAGGTCCGAGTTGAGTGATTCTTTCGATAATATTGGAGATAATACCATCAATAATCGTTTCCCTTCTGGTCTTTGCAGATATACTGATCCTTTCCGGTGTGTTGGTATCGGTACCCTCTGACCGGTTAGAAATCATGCTTTGACGAAGCAGGTTTCCATAAACTCGAAGAACATTATTGATGTGATGCGCTGAGATTACCATTCATCCCGTCGGTACAGTAAAGGGTTATTATTGTTTTATCGATAAATGTGCTTGTTAAGTATGGAGCAAAAATTGTACCAATCCGAGGTAAAACCGTTTTGTGTTGAATTACAAGAAGTTATGGAGATAACTTTAGGCCGGCTATCTCAAAAACCGGTAAAATTTGCCGTTTTTTTGCCATTTTTTGTCATTCGCAGCTGATTCTGCCTGTTCTAAATGCATAGAGAATAGGAAAGAGGAAAGAGAAAATAGGAAATAGGATTAAGGTGTTGTTAATCTGGGTTGGTTGTTCCTGTTTTTTCATAATTTTTTATCCATTTTTTGATACGATCCTCGCCGTAAGCCTTTTTCCATGCCGAGAGAATCTTATCAATGGGGACATCCGCAAAGGTCCCGTGATATTCCAGATATTCCATGAACTGTTTTTTCTCCTGATTAAATTCATGGAAGATGGCGTCTTCTTGGCCGTTGAAGTCAAGGGGGGTGACGTGATGTTTTTTACACAATTCGATATTGAAGGTGGGGGTGGCTTTGATCCATTTTCCGGACAGATAAAATTCCGTATATCCATGATAGACAAACAGATCCGAACCGATAAACTCCAGAAGCTTCGGTGTGGCCAGGTGGTTGCGAACCGTGGCAAAGCCCACCCTGGAGGGGATCCCGCAGGCCCTTCCTAGCGCACACAGGAGCCCGGCCTTGCTGATGCAAAATCCCCGACTGCTTTTGAGAATATTGCTGGCCCGGTAATGCTCCGGAAGATAAAAGGGATAATAAGGATCATACCAGATATTGTCCCGCACCGCGTAATAGAGTTTTACGGATTTGGCCACAGGATTGCCGCCGGCATCTTTTACGGTTTCATTGGCATATTCCATCACTGTCGGATGATCACTGTCGATGATCGGTGTGGGTGATAAATACTGTTTATCAATAGAATTCATTCGATAACTCCTAATAATAATCTATGGCCATCTGTGTTAATCCGTGTCCAAAAAAATAAATTTCTATACGGTCGATTTAATAAGATCCGGGGTGAATCTCTTGTTTGTCAGATACACACCCGAGCAAACCAGAAAGGTTCCGATGAACAGCGACAGGGTGATCGGCTCATCCAACATAAAAAATGCCATCACCACGGCGCTGATGGGAACAAAATTGATAAACAGGCTCGCCTTCATGGGTCCGATTTTCTTTATGCCTTCATAATACCAGACAAATCCGATAACGGTTCCGAAAAAACCAAGATAAAACATACCCACCCAGTCCACAAGGTAGTAATGGCGAAAGTTTTGCACGGCACCTTCAAAAAACGCCGGAAAAAATAAGAAAAACGTCCCAATCAACGAGGAATAGGATACCGCTGCCAGTGGTGACAATCTATCCATAACCGACTTTCCGATCAACGAATACGACACCCAGCTGAACACACATCCAAAGATGAAAAATTCTCCCCATCCCACACCGCCGGTGAAAATCTCAGTGAAGCTGCCTTTTGAGATCACGATCACGGCACCGGTAACCGAAAGGATAATGCCGATCACTTTGATCGGGCTCAATTTTTCCTTGAAAAAATACGCGGAAAACAGGGTAATGATTATGGGATTCCCGGCAATAATGACGGCCGCCCGTCCGGCATGAATGATTTTAAGTCCTTTAAAAAAGAACACATTGTATAAAAACACCCCGGTCATGCCCAAGAGAAAAACCGGGATGATTTGCTTTTTTTGTAGAACCGGCAGCCTACCTTCGATTTTGTAAGTGAACAGGACGAGAAAAATCGAGGCAATGAAGAATCTGAAAAACGCTGCGGAAAACGGCCCCACATCTTTTGCCACCACCCTGCCGGCAATGAACGTGCCGCCCCATAAAATGGCGGTGAGTATGAGTTTGACATAAACGAGCATTTCTATTCCTTGAAACCTTTGAAAAAAGTCCTCTTTTGCCCAATTCCATCGTCAGGCTCAAATTTCAATCCTCAAAATACGCTATGTATTCCTGTGGTTAAAATTTTCGCCTTCCTTGGCCTAAGACAAGACTGAATATTTTTCAAAGGTTTCATTCTATATTCTAATCGGTTTAAGCCTGAAAAGTGTTTATTTGTCCCGTATTAAACAGAAGAGTCTGCCAAAGCCATATCCAGAAGGATGTCGATTTGTTCTCCGACGGGATTCATGGATATGGGCTGGAACTGCTCCACCTGGTGTTTCATTTTTTCAAAGGCCCTGCGGGTGATCCGCTCGGGGCCGGCTGCCAGTCGAACACATCCCTGAAACACAAAAAAACTTAAAAACAACGTGATGGCGATGGTCAAAAATGCGTGCAAAAAGAAATCCGAAGACAGATATTGGCCGGTAAAATAATCCCTGGCGGTGATCCACCCCACATGCCCAAGGATAGCGATCACCGGCAGATTAAAAAGAAACTGAAGGATTAAACCGCTGAGGCTCTGCGAAGCGGTTTCCATGGTGTGATCCAGTGCATCTCTCCATAGGGAATTTAGATCTTGGTTTAGGGTAGTGTCGTCTGAAAGCACATGGTCGATCTTTCTAACACGCGTGTCGAATCTGGCGTTGACAAGGGATTCGGCAATGTCGGGCCAGTCCTGCAACACTGAGATCCGAAAGTCTCTCATGGCAAAATCGGTCCAGTCGGATCTTTCGGCCTCGGCGGTGGCAGCTTTTGATTCTTTAAAGTGAACCAGCGAAGATACCATACCGGCCAGTTGGCGAACGGGGTTGCCGAACCTGAACATGGCCGCGATACCGGTTCCAAAAATTAAAATTCGAGCCCATATGGCAATGAGCCACCCCACCGGTCCCAGCCACCGTTGGGCAAGTTTCTGATACACAAGAACATTGATGCCGAGCATTCGTTTGGAATCACCCTTTTTAAAAGCTGAAAGGGCCTCATTCAAGGCGTTTTTTTCAGCTTTCCGGATGTGTTGTTTCGTTTCCTTCAGTGTTTTTGAATCCTTTTGAATTTCGAGAGTTGCTTCTTCAAAGATGTAATCCCGAAGGCTTGGGGCGTTTTCAATCCTGCGAACAATGCTGTATCCCGGCTGGTTGAACGTGCCGAATATCATCTACTTTAAGTC
>DNGT01000243.1 GCA_003486165.1 Desulfobacteraceae bacterium | reverse complement strand
TCTGAAAGTTTAAAAGTTTATGAAGAGAACCGGATTACAGGTTACAGTCGAGATATTTGGGGGAAAAGCATCGGGGGTTTTAAAAAGAATAGCTGGGACCGAATGAAGATGGATGATTGTGCCGAATGCCATCAGATAGCTGACGCCGACATCGAAAAAACAGGTATTAAAACCCCTACAAATAGACTCATTGACGATATCGTCAATGTGATTTCACCGTGGTCATTGTCCACCGTTAAAGGCAGTAGTGTTCAGACGCAAAGAGATGCATGTTTTGTATGTCATAAATAATCGAACGATATTGAAGAGGTAAAATAGATGAAGATTGGCAGAAGAGGTTTCTTGTCGTTTGTAATTGGTGGGGCTGCAGGAACAGCCCTTTCACCGCTGCCATGGAAGTTGACGGATGATTCTTCGATATGGACCCAGATGTGGCCGTGGACGCCGGTGCCGAAAGATGGTGAAGTCAGCTACGTCAATTCTGTTTGTACCCTTTGTCCAGGTCGTTGCGGCATTACGATTCGAAAAATAGATGAACGTGCTGTTAAAATTGAGGGCATGAAAGGTCACCCTGTCAATGATGGCGGTGCTTGCCCCCTTGGCCTCTCCGGCCTTCAGCTTCTTTATGGCCCCACACGGGTCAAGAGTCCATTGAAAAAAATTGGAGAAAAAGGTCGGGGGAGATGGGAAAAAATCTCATGGAAAGAAGCTATAGCAATGGTCGTGGAAAAGCTTGGCGACATAAGGTCAAAAGGTCAATCACATACCGTTGGGTTTATATCAGGTTCGGATCGCGGCAGTGTCCCTCGACTTTTTGAAAGATTTCTGACCGCTTATGGTTCTCCCAATTTGATGCGCATGCCATCTGTCCGTGATTCCTATGAGCTAACATTGCACATGATGCAGGGTGTTCGGGCCTTGCCCGGATTTGATTTTGAAAATGCCGATTTTATTTTAAGCCTTGGAAGTGGCATCATCGACGGCTGGGGNNCTGCTCTGGTAATGGGTCTTGCCCATGTTATTATCAAAGAATATTTGTACGATACGGGTTTTATTCAAAATTACACAAATGGGTTTGAAGATTGGAAACGGCTCGTAATGGATAATTACAGCCCGGATAGTGTCGCGGCGATTACCGGAATTGATAGTGGAACAATTGTTGTTCTGGCCCGGAGTTTTGCCAATGCCTCAAGACCTCTGGCCATTTGTGGCCGGGGTGATGGGTCCTCCCCCGTTAGCCTTAAAGAATGCATGACTGTTCACGCTTTAAACGCCCTTACGGGAAACATTAATAAAAAGGGCGGTATTTTTGCCGTCGCTGATATGGATTATATCAACTGGCCTGAAATTGAAATGGATGCAAAGGCTGCAGCCGGTATGCAGCAGGATCGATTGGATGGGGCTGGAAGCAAAAAATATCTGTTTTCCCGGTATCTTATGAACCGTCTCCCAGAAGCCGTCAATTCAGGAGAACAGTACCCGCTCCAGGCACTCTTTGTCTCTGGTGCAAATCCTCTATATACACTTCCTGATACAAAGAGCACCGAAAAAGCCTTTGACAAGATTCCGTTTGTGGTCAGTTTTTCTTCTTATATGGATGAAACCGCTCAACATGCCGATCTTATTCTTCCGAACCACGTTTTTCTCGAACGCTATGAAGATGCTCCGGCACCGGTCGGCCTGATTCAACCGGTTATCGGTCTCGCAAAGCCCGTGGTCGAACCCCAATTTAATACCAGACATGTCGGTGATGTCATCATCCAAATGGCAAAGGGGTTGGGCGGAAGTGTCGCAAATACTTTTCCCTGGGACAGCTATTATTCCTGTCTAAAAGAGACCCTAAATGACAAATGGGAAACCCTGGTTGAAAAGGGATTTTGGTCAGGCACAGAGTTGATGAGTCCTACCCTGGAATCGTCGTTTGAAACAGTTTCCGGTAAATTTGAGTTTATCAACCCGGATACAGGCTCGATGCCGCAATTTAAGCCGGTCAATATTGAAGGTGACGAGAGGCTTTATCCCTTTGTACTCATCCCCTACGATACCATCAGACTGGCCAACAGTTATGTCGGAGATCCGCCATTTGCCATCAAGACAGTTGAAGATACGGTTCTTAAAGGTGAGCATGTTTTTGTTGAGATTAACCCAAAAACTGCAGGATCTGCCGGGCTGCATGAAGGCCAGCGGGTCCTGTTAATTACACCGAAAGGAAAAGCAGAGGTCAAGATTCACCTCTTTGAGGGTATTAAGCCAGGTATTATCGCTTTGCCGAGAGGATTGGGACATACTGCTTATGACGACTATCTGGCGGGAAAGGGGATAAATTTTAATACGCTTATGGGGACGGTGGAAGACCCTGACTCAGGCATGGATGCTGCGTGGGGAATCAGGGCTAAACTGAGTAAAGTTTAAATATATTGATTGTTAAAGATTGACCATTGAACGCTGAAGATTTTTTGCTTCATCATTCAATTGATCATCGTCAATCCAAAGAGGTCCTAATGAAACACAACAAAGCCCAGAAATTTGGGATGGTCATNNAATACAGATATATGCTATCTCCCAAGACCTTGTATGCAATGTGCGGGTCAACATGAAGGGCATTCTCCCTGTGTATCCGTATGCCCGGCCATTGCAACGGATTACGGCCTTGATACCGGAATTGTCAGTCAGATCTATACCCGATGTTTTGGATGCCGGTATTGTATGGCTTCGTGCCCGTATCATGCCCGCTATTTNNCGCTATCAACTGGCCAAGGAAAAGGCCTATATAGAGGGAGGACGTGACATTGAAGAAAATGAATATCAAACCGCGTGCACACAGGCATGCCCTGCCGGTGCCATCACATTCGGTGATCTGAATAATCCGAACCATGCGGTATACAATATGGTCAAACCCGATCATAAACATAGCGGGCGCCCGAAGAATCCTCATGCATTCCGGCTCTTGGAACGACTGGGAACAAATCCCAAAGTCTACTATCTTTCAAGCCGAGATTGGGTTCGTAAAGCCGGTGATAATTATCTGAAAAATGAGGCGAAAGTGAAAGAGCCTGTTCACCATGGTTAAAAGCTAACAAAAACTGAAACTGCTATTCAAGGAGTATGTAACATATGGATTCTGCATTAATACCCAAAGGCGTTAAGCGCTGTCCGTTGTGGCAATTTTTGCTGTTCATCGGTGCAGTCGGCATTGTTCTGCTGTGGGGCGTTTATGCCATGTTACTCTGTTGGTTCAAGGGGCTTAACCAAACCAATATGAACGACTACTACGGGTTTGCTTTGTGGATTTGGGCTGACCTTGCGGTCATTGCGGTGGGCGGCGGTGCATTTTTTACCGGATTATTAAGATATATTTTTGGAAAAGACGCGCTGAAGAATATCATTAATTATGCAGTGCTGATCGGTTTTATCTGCTACAGTTCAGCGNNGAGGTGGCTTTTTGTCTTTCCTGTTATTTCGGTGTATTGACCATTGAATATATTCCGCTGATTCTTGAAAACCGGCAGATCGACAAAGTACCGTTTTTTCATCATCTTGGCCACAATATGCACGAAATCATGGCGGTATTTGCGGCAACCGGTGCATTTCTTTCTTTTTTCCACCAAGGTTCTTTGGGCGGCGTTGCCGGGGTTCTGTACGGAAGACCCTTCGCCTATCGGGAAGGTGTTTTTATCTGGCCCTGGACCTTCTTTCTNNCCCGAAAAAAACTGGTAAAGGACAACGCCATCGAGCTTTTGGCTAAAATATCAGGGTGGATGATCCTGACATATACCATGGCAAAGGCTTACGATACCTGGCACTGGTTTACCGCTACCGCACCGTCGCAAGGATTCACGCTAATGGATTTTTATTCCAACAATCCATTGTATGGCATCTGGATACTTGTGGCGGAGATTGGGATTTGCGGTTTGATTCCTGCGCTCATCCTGATTACGGATAAAGGACGCAAGAATTCCATGACACTTTGGATTGCCGTGATCCTGGCGGTTATCGGGGTGTGTCTTAATCGATGGGTCATGGTGCTGCAGGTCATGGCCGTTCCTGTCATGACGTTTGATCAATGGGTCTTGTACATCCCAAGTTGGCAGGAGGTTGCAACAACCATACTTCCGGTAGCATACGGTATTATTCTCATCGCCATTTCATACCGCTATCTGCCGGTATTCCCCAACGAGCCGGAACTGAATCCCATCGACCCCCTGGACGAAGAAGAGACGGCGGTTGAACCCTCGCTTGAGTTAGAACAGGAATTAAAGCCGGCTGAAGCATAAAGCGGGCAGGAGGATAGATTATGTTTCCTTTTAATTTTGAATGGATCTGGGACATGGGCCATGCGGTTTTTATGGGAGGCCTCTGGTATGCNNAGGGAGAAGTGAAGATTAGCGGCGCCAAGAATGCCGCTCTTCCCATCCTTATTTCTTCACTGCTAACCGATGGATGGAATACATATACCAACGTTCCGGATCTTAGAGATATCCAGAGCACCAAAGATTTACTTGTGCATCTCGGGGCCAGGGTAAAGACAGAAAAAGATACCGTTCAAATAGATGCAGGGGAGGTGGGCAATCACGAAGCGCCTTATGATCTGGTTAGAAAAATGCGAGCTTCAATTCTAGTTCTCGGTCCGCTTTTGGCTAGACTTAAAAAAGCTCGGGTGTCTTTGCCGGGAGGATGTGCCATCGGGGCACGACCCATAAATCTTCATTTAAAGGGGCTTGCCCGGCTCGGTGCCGAGATAGAATTAAAACATGGTTACGTGGAGGCTGCGGTGGATCATTTAAAAGGAGAAGAGATTTATATGGATATTTCCACCGTAACCGGAACTGAAAATCTCATGATGGCGGCTGTTCTGGCCAAGGGAACAACCGTGTTGAACAATGCAGCCTGTGAGCCTGAAGTTGTTGCACTTGCGGATGTTTTGAGCCAAATGGGCGCCAAAATAAAAGGGGCCGGCACTTCTGTTATGACCATTGAAGGGGTATCAAAGTTGCAACCCGTATCGGTTAAAATCATACCCGACCGGATCGAAGCCGGTACCTTTATGGTT
>DNGT01000175.1 GCA_003486165.1 Desulfobacteraceae bacterium | reverse complement strand
ACAAATTCTTTGATATTAAAACATTTTCGCCCTGTTCCTCGACAGCGAGTCTTTTCAAAGACCGATCAGCCGGTCCTTTGATAACGTCGCCGCGGGTAGTAAATACACTGCCGTGACATGNNAGTCGTTTCCATTTTTCGACATATGCTTTTTTAAATTCAGGGGGTTTTGACGTCATTTTTTTAAAGCGCTCCGGTGTCATAAACGATCCATTGCCGACGGTTTGTCCCTTTTGAGACCAGAACGATGTCAGTGTCATGCCGTTTTTCTCAAGTCGATAAATACGATCTTCTTTTTCCAGAAGAAATCTTCCGGGATTATTGTGGCAGCCGTCGCACATGACCGTACCGCGACGGATGGTATGTGGACAAAAAGCCTTCCATTGGGCTGTGAGAAGTCGGTTTTCTTCACCAACCGGCCTGTTGTTTTTGATATCGCTAAAATAGACAATGAATTGCGGCCGGATGGGGCTGATCTTTCTATGCGTGTTGATCCCCAAGGAGGGGGGATCCTGCTTTTTTAAAAAGCCGCTTTTTACATACTGATCAGAACCCCATGCACGCAATCGAAAATATTGTTTGCTGGGACTCTCCTTAAATCGGATAAAGAAAGTGCCGTATTCCTGGGCAGCCCATGCACTGTGACAGGCATAACACTCGAGGTTTCTTTGATGGGCATCGATGCTGTGTTCGATAACCGTTGGGTTGGCCTTATGGCAGTCGACACACGTTTTAGATGATTTTTCCCCGGCCATCAGGCTCTTCATGGAATGGCAGTCACCGCATTCCATGCCGGCCTGGGCGTGAACATCCGGCAGCATTTTGAGAAACGTTTCTCCCTTGACCTCTTTGCCCCGCTGATAACGCAGGTTGTCTTCACGAGGCGCTCTTCCGTAAAAGTCCCACCCTGTGAAATATCCTTTGTGGCAATCCAGACACCGATTGGACGTTGGTCGGATGAGAACGTCTCCATCTCTTTCATGACAGTCAACACAGCTTTTAACATGGCAAGATTCACAGTTTTTTTCAAAAAATTCAGGGTCGTCTTTTCCGAGGGTTTTTTGAACAAAAGCCTTTTCAACGGATCGCGTGGTCATGATTTGATCAAAAATGACAGGGTATGTTGAACCTGGAATATCCTTGATCCGAAGCCGAATTTTTTTTCGTTCAGGTACGACGCGGTGAACCTTTGTATTTTTTACCGAATCCGGCAACTCAAGATGTAGTTGACCGGATCGGTTGAGGCAAACGTTCAGCATGGTTTTATCGAGTGTCTTTTGATAAATCGGATCTTTGGGATCACCATGGCAAACTAGACATTGGTTCACTGACAGAACCCTTTTAATTTCCGAACCGTTCAGAGGCCGTGAATTTTCCCGGGTAATGGCGGAAAAGGCGCTGACCTTTCCGTTCTTCATCTTCAAAAACCCATCTAAAGGTTTTTCTTTCGATTTTTCACAGAGCATGGTGGCCTGTATGCTGTTACCATTGACCACATGCTGACCAAAGCCTAAAAAAATTGGATTTGCGTGACATTCTGAACAACCCACGGCGGTTTTTGCGGAATTGTGAGAATAAAACGGTGCAAAACGCAATCGGTTATTTCCCTTAAACCTTGTCACATGTTCCTTTTTGATGGTCCGGCCATGTTCATCGACCACTGTCACAAAGGTCTGACACCCTGGTGTTACCGGAGAAATCCTGCCGCGCTGATTGACCGCCAGTGAAAAGGGATAAAGTGTTCGCCAGTCCTCTGTTTCACTGAATTTGCCCGGTGTTTCCTGATCTTTGATATAATCTTTCCCAAGCTTTGTTCGATCATACCGGGTGTGACAGCCAAAACACTGGGGCACAGCTCGGGAATGACATGCATAACACTCCAGTCNNCACATAGACATTGCCGGACTCGAAAAACACATTGGAATATTTGCGCCCTTTACCGGTAGTGATCATTTTCATACCGGGCTGCATTTTTATGGAGTAGCTTTTGGATTCCCGCATGGCCTCATCGTTTTCACGGGTAATTTCTTTAGAATCAGGGTGCTTTTTTCCGGTGCCGTGGCAGTCCTCACAGCTGATCTCTGTCTGATGGTACATGTTTTCATAGGCATAGCCGTCACCCATGATATCTCTGGATGTATGACAGTCAATACAGTCCATTCCTCCGGCAAAATGGATGTCCTCTGTAATATAAGTGAGATTGCGGGCGCCGCTGATCATTCTGGGACCCGGCAGGCTATTTCGGGTCGGCACCAAACCATTATTTCCGTCATGAAGTCCCTGATAAGTGAGCGCCATGCGGCCGCTGCGGTTGTGACATCGAAAACAGACATCGTTTCCAGGTAATGCCGCCAACCGATGACTTTCCGAATAAGGTCGCTGGTCTTTAACGGTAAGATCATTCCCCTGATAGGTGGCGGTATCGTTATATGGAAAATGGCATGCTGCACAGCCGGAGCCGTGACTGGCGGCATATTTTTGGTTGTCCTCCTGTCCCAAGTGACACCGGGAACAAAATTTTCGATACAGTTCTCCGGAAAGGTGATTCAGTTGGTCAACACCTTTGAGTTCAAGTGATTGTCCATTTTCGGAAAAGGCTTTTGCCGGGCGTGTACTGTAAAGCTTGCCGTCTTCACCCTCCCAGGTTTTCTGGATGTTCTTGATCATGCCGGTATTGGTAAGCATGATATTGGTTCGGACCCGCTGTAATTGATACGGATGACACCGGCCGCAGGTCTGTTCCCAAAATTCAGGAGCCGATGGATTTTTTGGTCCGTACATCAGACGGTGAGATACGTCTTTATCTTCAGCCTGATTATCACCGCCGTGACATTCAACACAGGATGGATGACTTTTTGAGGCCGGCTCAAGGTTTATGTGACACGAAACACAGGTGGATTTGTTCGTTAAAGCAGNNTCTGGATCCCTTTGAAATAGGGTAAATGAGGACGCATATATTTAAAAAGGATTCGGCAAAAAATATAGATTGGAATAAATGTAAAGAGATATCCTACTGATTTTCCGAAAAGCAGCGAAAAAGGGAATGCCAAATCAAACTCCACGCCGTAAAATCGCGTCTGCATCCATCCCAGTGCAAAAGGTATCGGCCATAAAATCCCAGCGGAATAGGCAACCATGGTAAAGAAGTGCTTTCCCCAGGCGTCGGTAGCCTCCCTGTTTATTGATTTATAGCTGTATTTGTCCCCGGCCTGGTAAGCCTTTAGTGAAAGCATTTCTTTATCATCGATCTCTTTGGACATGGAATCCAGGTAACGTTTGTTAAACCGGATAGCTAAAGAGACACTCAGTTCACCGATCACTACGCAGAAAAAAGCAAGGAACATCGTTCCGATGAAATAATCGAGAAGGCTGTAACCCGTTATTCTGTAAAAGGCGATCAAAAATCTGTCCGCCTGAAGGGTTAGCGTATGGAGAAAACTGGACATATCCATCAAAATTAAACGGGCAAGGAGGTAAACCCCCTTATCTGATTCCATGCGCTCATAACGACGGTGAAAGCGCTTCAGCTTAAAATTCGTAAGATGCAGGGCCAATCAGGTTTTTCGGGGCCGGATCAAAACTATCAGCCCAGAACAAGCCGATGGAACCTAAGGACCAGTTAAAGCATTTGAATCCCGAAGAAGCCTCGCAAGGTGTATCTCAATCCGATGTATAGGGCCAGAACAATAAAAATTCCCTTCAAAACCTTGGCCGGAATGTACTTGCCGGTTCTCGGTCCGATCATGGAACCGATGAAGATTCCGATCAATTCCATTCCGATAAGGGGCCAATGGACCATTACCCCTTTCAAGATCATAAAATTAAAGATGGCAAAAATCATGCCGATCAATACAGAAAGGGCCGAAGTTCCCGCTACCACGAACATTGGAAGACCGACAACACTGGTCAGAAACGGAACGTATAAAAATCCCCCACCAATACCCAGAAAAGAGGCGATGGCCGAGATGAAAAAACCGCCCACAAATGCCCAGATGGGGCTAAAGCTAAATGTCTGACCGAAAAATCTAATTTCTGTTTTGGCCAGGCTCCATTTCAAGGTTTCAACGCCCTGCTCCTCGATTTTGCCTTTTGCCTTCGCGGTCTCCTCGAAAGCCTTCGCAGCGGCCTGGGCGGCTTTCTTGGAAGCCTGTCCCTTAGGGGTCATTTCGTAGACCATAAATCCGCCGATAACGAAAACGCACAACCCGAACCATCCCTGGTATTGGGAAAATCTGATTTTACCGGCGGTGGTAAAGACCACCAGTAATGTGGCAAACAGGGCTCCCATCCCCAGGAAAACGCCTAAAGCCGGAACCAACCGTTTTTGCCTGTGGTAATTGATGCTGGATACCATTGCTGAAAGGCCGACGAGCCACTGGTTGGAAACCCGGATGCTGTCGGTAATAAACTTGTTCAGAGCAGGTGCCGTCGTCTTGAAGGATTTGGCATAGGATCCGAGCCCATAGATGGTCATATGACCGACGCCTGCCATGATTCCCCCGAAGGCGCCAACGGTGGAAAAGATCCATCCCACCCAGATGGCCCACAGAAGACCAATNNTCCTTTTTCAGTACCCTTAGCTGCCTGGGCAATGGCTTCCTCCAGCGTGACCGCGCCGGCATTGCCAGGTAGAATTAATGGAGCAACAAATGTGAAAAATAGTAAAATCGAACAAAAAACCAAAATACTCTTCCTCATATCCTTCCTCCTTTCAACGAATCGGCCACAATGTATTTAAAAGATACCATGTCCTCTTGAACAAGGTCATGGTGATAATCGGCATTGGCCGGGATTTGGTTTTACCTGAAAAAACATGACCAGCAATAGAGTGCCGAAAGCCCCGATGAAAATTGAATAACTAAATCTTAAAAGAAGATCATTATAATTCATTAAAAACCCTGTTGCGCTATAAATCAACACCATTTTTGAGTTTTACAAAGAAATTTCCAATTCTCCCTTGACATTTTACTTCTTGGTGGTAGAGATTCTTAAAATGGCAATATAGTGGATTCGATACCTTTCATTAACACGATATACAGCCCTTTGTCATCTAAAATCAAGTTTGTTATTGTTTTAATAGCTATCGTTTTAGGGGAAGCTTGAGTATAAAATA
>DNGT01000294.1 GCA_003486165.1 Desulfobacteraceae bacterium | reverse complement strand
TTTTCCGCTGATTTAATCGGAGCGGCTTTCGGTACATTGATTACCAGTGTTGTCTTGATTCCCTATTTTGGAATCATCTGGGCAGCAGCCGGCCTGATTGGGCTTAAGCTATTGAGTTTAATTATTATCTTCGGGCGTTATGAAAAACATTAGCCGACGTCGTTTTCTTTATTGTGGTGCCGGGTTCCTCTGCAGTGCCATGTCAGCAGGTACTTTCTGGCCTTTTTCAGAAAAAACAGCCATGGCATCGGGTCCGGAAGATATCCGTGGTCATGTGTTCAAAGGGGATTCGCCGGAAACGCTGTGGAAATGGTCCCACGAAGGCTTTCTCTATACAAAGATGGACAATAAACTGGTCATGTGCGGTATTTGTCCCAACAGGTGTCTCCTATCACCGGGTGACCGCAGTGTTTGTCGTTCCAAGATCAATATGGACGGCATCCTCTACAGTTTGACCTATGGCAATCCATGCAGTGTGAATGTGGATCCTATTGAAAAAAAACCGCTCTTTCATTTCAAACCTCGCTCCAAAGCCTTTTCCATTGCCACCACGGGGTGCAACCTTCGCTGTTTGAACTGCCAGAACTGGGAAATTTCTCAGGCCAAGCCTCACGAAGTGCGCCATTACGAACTTTTCCCGGCAGATGTCGTCAAAACGGCGCAGCGCGGCGGATGTCTCTCCATTGCGTATACGTATTCAGAAGCGGTTACATTTTTCGAATACATGATCGACACCGCTGGCCTGGCCAGAGATACCGGGATATCCAATTTGTGGATTTCCAACGGTTATATCAACCGAAAACCACTGCTGGAGCTATGCAAGGTTCTGGATGGGGCCAACGTCAACCTCAAATCTTACAGCGACGCTATCTATCGGAAACTAAACGGCGGACGTCTTCAGCCGGTACTGGATACATTTAAAACACTTCATGAACAGGGCGTCCATTTTGAGATAACGAACCTGGTGGTTCCCGGATATGTGGATGATGACGAGATGGTCAAAGAGATGTGCCGGTGGATTTTGACACATCTGGGGCCGGATTATCCGCTGCACTTTTTACGATTTTTTCCCAAATATAAACTTGACCGCCTGCCGGCCACTCCGATTTCAACCCTGATTCGGTTCCGTAAACTGGCAATGGCAGAGGGGATTCATTATGTCTATGTGGGCAACGTCGCTTATCCGGAGGGGAATAATACCTATTGCCACAATTGTAAAAAATTGCTGATTGAACGGGTCGGATACTTCATTCCCACTTACGATCTGGAGGAAAATCGATGTAAATTTTGCAAAACGATGATACCCGGCCGCTGGGTCTGATAAGGTGGGTGTTCAAGGGAAAGCACACCCCTGAACATTTATGTGACAGGTCACCAGAGAATTAAAAACTTCTTGTCATCTCTCAATTCACCTCTTAACTTCTCCATGTGTCTCAGTGCCGCAACTTCTCTTTCCAAATCCGCCGGTTTTATTTGAAGTCTATCGGCTATGGCNNAACAGTCTTCGCATAAGTTCAGGCCGAAGTGTTCTCGGGCCTCTTTTGGTTCAATTGTTTGGGAACACCGGTCACATTTCATTGTATTACCCCCGCAGTTTATTATTTCCTAAGTCGAGAGTTTTAAATTTAAAAAAAAGACGGTTGTGTGTCAACTCAGAAACCCATCTCATTGGAAAGCATGCAGAACTTTACAACAATGAAATGTTGTGCAATAATCCCGAACCGTTCGATCCCGTGAGACACAACGATATAATTTTTTGGGCGAATTTTTTATTCGACGTTCGACATTCAACGGTGCATATTTTCTTTCTTATTATCGGAGCAACCTTGAAATGAATGCTTTTTTCGGCAGATATTTGAAAATCGATTTAACCGATGAAACGTATGATGTCGTGACATTAAATGAAGAGATCCTTTTGACATATCTTGGCGGGAAAGGTTTAGCCTCTTACCTTCTTTATTCGATAAATCCCCCGGGCGTTGATCCATTGTCGCCGGACAATTGCCTGATTTTTGCCACCGGTCCCATTACCAACAGCAGAATATGGGGCTCAAGCCGTTATGGTGTATTTACAAAATCACCCCAAACCGGTTTTTATTCGGAATCATATGCCGGCGGAAAAGTCCCTGAAGCCATCGATGCTTCAGGGTTTGACGCCATTGTGGTTAAGGGCAGAAGCAAACGTCCGACCGTGGTTCTCGTACACCCTGATGGTGCCGAATTCTTTGATGCCTCAGACATTTGGCGTATGGATACCTATGACACCGAAGATACTGTGAATCGAAAATTCGTTGGCGCCGTTCCGGGATCAGAAAAATCGGGTGCTGTTGTCATCGGTCCGGCTGGAGAAAACCGTGTTCGATTTGCGGTGATCGAAAACGATTACTGGCGTTCGGCAGGAAGAACCGGCGTTGGAACTGTCATGGGATCGAAACACCTCAAGGCCATCGTATTTAAAGGCAATAAAAGGCGCTCTCTTTTCGATGCCAAGGGTGTGAGGTACTTTTCTAGGGAAGTCGCTGAAGAATCAAAGAATAATCCGGTGGTTCAGGCATACAGAAACATGGGGACGTCTTTGATGGTAAAAAGGATCAATCAAGCAAAAGCGTTTCCGACGAAATACTGGTCAAAAGGATTTTTCGATCAATGGGAAAAGATCAGTGCCGAGGCCTTGCACAGACAATGTCGTGTTCAGCCACGGGCCTGTGCAAAGTGCTTTATTGCATGCGGCAGAATGACCACGGTGTCAAACGGCCGCCATGCCGGTTTGAGGATTGAAGGGCCGGAGTACGAGACCATATTTGCCTTTGGCGGGCTTTGCATGATCGACAGTATCGAGGAGATCGCGTATTTAAACGACATCTGTGACCGACTCGGTATGGATACCATATCTGCGGGGAACCTGTGCGGGCTAACCATTGAAGCTGTCAGAAAGAAAAAGATTAATGTTAAGGTCGATTACGGCGATGTGGATGCCATTGCAGGTTTGCTTAAAAAAATAGCAAACAGGCAGGGTATCGGAGACATTCTGGCCCGGGGAATTAAACATGCGGCAAACGTCTGGGGNNGCTTTTATTTTATGCCGATTTTTCAGAGACATCTATCCATGGGACCGGTTGAGCAGGATAATTGAGATGACCACCGGTTTAAAAGCAGATAAAGCGGCGTTGCAAAAGATTGCTTCCGAGATATCCACACTGACGCGCTGTTTTAACATTCGGGAAGGGCTCAAATCTGAAGATGATAACCTTCCCACACGATTTTACAGAGAAAACCTTAAAACAGGTCATGTTGTTAAAGAAACAGACTTGGCGGCAATGCTGAAAGAGTATTACACCCTTCGTGGTTGGAATAAAAACGGAGTCCCAAAAGTAAAACCGGCTATTTCATTATACGTTAATCAAACCCACCCTCCTTTTCTTTAACAATTCTACAATGCGCCTGCCTATGTAAAATAATTCCTAATACCATGTGATTTACTTTACAATTATATCGTTTCGTTATATGAATCAGCGCTACTATTTTTACACAATCATTTATGTAACTATTCAATATATAATAAATTATTGTGTAAATGTATATATTTGCATGATTTTTGCAAGATATGTTAATAGTTTAATGAAATGAAAAACAAGGAGACAAATTCATGGCATCAAATTTCCAAATTTCTTCTATTAAAAAGAATCACAACCTCCACCTGAGATTGTATGGAGATTTTGATGTAACTTCGGCACAAGAATTGATCAACACTTTGCTGACGCACGGTGCCGGTTATTGCGATATATTTATAGACACGAATAACCTTGAGGCAATTCATCCATTTGGTAGAGATACGCTTCAAATGAATCTCAATAATTTCAAAAAGCAGTTAAACAACCTTTTCTTTATTGGGACAAATAAACATAAAATTGCACCAAATTAGGAGCAGTTGTGTCGATTAATGTCGACTGATACGGACTTGACACTTGAATATAAATGTTGTTAGGTCTTTTTGGGCATGAATAATAATTAAGGTAGGGTCTTTGGCTCTGCCTTTTTATTTTTGAGAGATATATGGAAATTAGTATGAGTTGGCTTCAGGTTGTGCTCATGATAAGCTATCACAAACTTTTAAAAGCCAGATTCAGGAAGCGGTCTTGAACAGCATTGTGGACATGATTCAAAGCGGCTGAGAGATTATATGACCTTGATAACAAGTACATAAATATAAAGATATAATAATTTAAGGAGGTTGAAATGAAAAATTATATAGATCGAATTGTTCGTGCTGCCAAGCTTGACATTCACCTATATGAAGAGGTTGAGGCTGATAAAGGAGCCATGGGTCAAGCTATGGGCGTTGTTGTTCTTTCGAGTATAGCGGCCGGGATAGGAAGCATAGGAACAATAGGGGTAAAGGGAATCATTTTGGGAGCGATCACGGCTCTTATAGCATGGTATGTTTGGGCTTATATGACGTATTTTATCGGTGCTAAGATTCTTCCTGAGCCGCAGACCAAAGCAGATCATGGCGAATTGCTGCGAACCATCGGTTTTTCAAGCTCTCCAGGTTTAATTCGAATATTGGCTATTATACCTGGTATATCCGGGATCATTTTTGCTATCGCTTCAATTTGGATGTTAACAGCTATGGTTATTGCGGTAAGACAGGCTCTTGACTATCAGAGCACATTACGTGCTGTAGGTGTTTGCATTATCGGCTGGGTCATCCAAGCAATAATCCTTATGATTTTGTTTGCTGCTTTAGGTGGTGGTCATTAATATCTAATTGGGGGATTTTACATGGACGGATAGATAACGACCCTTTGCGCGGGCCAACCTCCACCACAAGCCCAATATCGCAAACCACAACTACCTGAATTATATCAATAATTTAGATCCAACTTTCCTA
>DNGT01000018.1 GCA_003486165.1 Desulfobacteraceae bacterium | reverse complement strand
CCCTTCGGGCTTCCGACCGGTGCCGACTTTACCTTTGCATTTTTTGCCTTGGCGCTTCCGCAACTGCCCATGACCATAGGAAACGCCGTTATTGCCAATGCAGATTTATCCCATGAATATTTTGGTACAGATTCCCAAAAAGTTACCTATCGTTCCGTAACCATCAGCATGGCATTGGCCAATTTGCTGAGTTTTGTGGTGGGCGGCATGCCGCTTTGCCATGGGGCCGGAGGATTGGCGGCCCACTATCGATTTGGCGCGCGCACGGCAGGTTCCAATTTAATGGTTGGAATTTTATTTCTGGCACTTGCTTTTTTTTTCGGCATCCATGCCCTTTCGGTGGTGTATCTGTTACCCATGGCCATTTTAGGGGTATTGCTGATTTTTGCCGGTGGTCAGCTGGCATTGACGGTCATCGACATGAAAACGAGAAAGGATTTGTTTGTTTCACTGCTGATTTTGGGAATTACACTGGCTTCAAATCTGGCAGCAGGGTTCCTGGTGGGCATTGTTGTTGCCTATGTTTTAAAGTCCGAAAGGCTACATGTTTAACCTCGCAGATATTAAACTTATAAGGGATTCGAACGAATTTTATCTTTTACCTAACTTGAGCGATTTTCGAGGTTGCCGCAGATTCAAGGCGAAGCGCATGAAGTCATAGTGAGCCTATTGCGAATGCGCTTCAACGCTGAAGATGCGGTAAGATCGAGAATCCCGGAGGGTTTCAAATTTTGACAAGTTCTTATTGGTTTAATACTAACCAATTAGCATAGGATGTGAAGATCACAATACAGGTATAACATAAATATAGTTATTACCCATCTTATCATGTCACAATTTGAAACGATCAGATTAGGCAAAACATTCACAGGAGGAAAGCATGACCGAAATAATTGAAATCAAAGCAAGGGAAATACTCGATTCCAGAGGCAATCCTACAATTGAATCCGATGTCTATGTTTCCTGCGGTGCCGTTGGTCGTGCTGCAGTCCCATCCGGAGCTTCTACAGGAAAGCGTGAAGCCTTGGAGCTTCGCAACAAGCAATCAAAGAGGTATGGGGGAAAAGGCGTTGTCACGGCCGTGAAAAATGTGATGGATAAAATTTTCCCCGCTGTTCGAGGAATGGATGCGGCGGATCAAATCGCTTTAGACAACATTATGATCAAGCTGGACGGTACGGCCAACAAGTCAAAACTCGGAGCAAATGCAATCCTCAGTGTATCGATGGCTGCAGCAAGGGCCGCTGCCGAGGCTCACGGATTGCCGCTTTACAGATATCTGGGAGGAATGAGTGCCCGGCGGCTTCCCCTTCCCATGATGAACGTCATCAACGGCGGCGCCCATGCCGCCAACAACCTTGACATTCAAGAGTTTATGATCGTTCCTGTGGGCGCAAAATCCATCACCCAGGCCGTCCAGATGGGAGCAGAAACCTTTCACAGCCTGAAAAAAATACTCAAAGACAAGGGCCTCAACACCGCTGTGGGGGACGAGGGCGGTTTTGCACCGGATTTTGCATCTCATGAAGAAGCCATTCAATTTATCATCAGCGCCATCGAAGCTGCCGGTTACAAGCCGGGAAATGATATCGGGTTGGCTTTGGATTCGGCCGCCAGCGAATTTTACAAAAAAGGAAAATATATCCTTCAATCAGAAAATAAAGAACTGACCGCTGAAGCGCTGATCGATTACTATCAGACTTTAATTGATAAATATCCAATTCTCTCTATCGAAGATGGTCTTGCAGAGCAGGATTGGAAAGGCTGGGCCTTGATGACGGATCGGTTGGAAGGATCCATCCAGATTGTCGGCGATGATATCTTTGTCACCAACCCCACAATATTCAAAAAAGGGATCGAAGAAGGCATTGCCAATTCCATCCTGATAAAGTTGAATCAGATCGGCACGGTCACTGAAACTCTCGATACCATCGAAATGGCAAAGCAATCCGGATATACGACCGTCATTTCTCACAGATCCGGCGAAACGGAAGATACCTTTATTTCAGATTTTGTTGTGGGTATTAGCGGCGGTCAGATAAAAACCGGTTCCATGTCCCGCAGTGATCGTATCTCGAAATACAATCAACTCATGCGGATCGAAGAAGAACTCGGAGAAGGCGCAATTTTTGAAGACGAAATATTATAACTGTTCTTCTAAAAAATATAGTACACCAAAGAAAGCTGTTTTTGGGATGCCATACTTTTTTAGAAAATCGTTAGCCATTTTTATCTGCCTTGCAATATTGGGATTTCAGTATGCCTCTCTAAATGCCTATGTTCTGCCAGGTCCCTTTCTTTTGAAATTAATGATCCAAAATCTCGGCATTGCCGACCGTCTTTTGGTGACTCAAAAACTGGTCCTGAATGATGATAACCCGAACATGAGTGCCGATGAACTCAGTGAAACCTTAAAGTTCGTCTTCCCGAAAACATTCCGTTCGGACATCGCCTCAGAAAATATTCAAAGAATTCGCATCTTATCAGATAAGAGCGTATTCACGGTTATTGATGGAAAAATTTCAGATGAACCTGAAAATTCCTATGATCACTACAAAGATCTTATTCTCTTTAGGTCCAGAGAAATTCTTCAAGAACGGCTGTCAAATCTTGGTGTGGATGTAAAAATTACAAGCCTTGGTCGTTTTCAAGGTGATCCGGCTTACGTTTTAGGCGCTCAATATCCGGATGAAACCTCGCCTCAAGTATGGCTGGATAAGAAAACATTCCTCCCTTTTCGCTGGATAATGACCAGCAATACAACACAAAACTTGGAAGTTTTGTATCTCGATTGGAAAAAAATGAATCAGACATGGTATCCAATGCGTATCGAATTTTTTACAAATGGAAACCTGGTCCGCGAAGTCCATATACAAAACATCGAGGTGAATCCTGCTTTCCAGGCAGATTTATTTGATATCCAAAAACTTAAATCTCTTTATCCCCAGGGTGCTCCTGCTGAACCGAAAAATGGCGGTAAAGAGGAACTGGATGAAGTTCAAAAAACCATAGAGGAATTCAAAAAAATATATAAATAAAAACTTATCTTTGATTCACAGCATCTGAAGAAAAGGCACAAAATGGATTATAAAACGAAATTTATATTTATTACGGGCGGTGTGCTTTCATCCTTGGGCAAAGGGCTTGCTTCTGCAGCCATCGGAGCACTTCTTGAAAGCAGGGGGCTTACCGTAACCATACAGAAGCTGGACCCTTACATCAATGTTGACCCCGGAACCATGAACCCTTTCCAGCATGGAGAAGTTTATGTCACAGATGACGGGGCAGAAACGGATCTGGATCTTGGACATTATGAGCGGTTTACCCATGCCAAGTTGAACAGAGACAACAACTTTACCACCGGGAAGATATACCATTCGGTCATCACCAAAGAACGTCGGGGAGATTACCTGGGCGGNNCTTGTTCCATATATCGGCACCGCCGGAGAAGTTAAAACAAAACCGACCCAGCACAGCGTAAAGGAGCTTCGCAGTATCGGTATTCAGCCGGACATTCTTCTCTGTCGTACGAATAAATATTTGCCCAAAGAAATCAAATCAAAAATTGCCCTTTTCTGTAATGTCACTGAAGACGAGGTCTTTACGGCTAAAGATGTGGAGTGTATTTATGAAGTCCCCCTAGTGTTCAACAAGGAGGGGCTTGATCAGAAAATAGTGGAAAAGCTTAACATTTGGACCAGAGCGCCCCGTCTCGATCACTGGGAGGAAATTGTCAGGAGTCTTAAAGAACCCACGTCGTCAGTAACCATTGCAATTGTCGGGAAATATGTCGATTTAACAGAATCTTACAAAAGTCTGAATGAAGCGCTTCGTCATGGCGGAATTCCCAATGATTGCCGGGTAACTCTCAAATTTGTAGATTCTGAAAAAATAGAAAAAAACAATTGCAAAGAAATGCTGGAAAATATCGACGGCATATTGGTTCCCGGCGGCTTTGGTTCCAGGGGTATCGAAGGTAAGATTTGCGCCGCAAAATATGCCAGAGAAGAAAAAATCCCCTATTTCGGCATCTGNNCGTATCCGGTGATATACCTGATGACCGAATGGTATGATGATAAAACCGGAACGGTTCAGCGGCGGGATATCACCTCTGATAAAGGGGGAACCATGCGCCTTGGCGCTTACCCCTGCAAGATCAAAGAGGACACCCTTGCCCATAAGGCTTACGGCATTTCAGACATTTCGGAACGTCACCGCCACAGGTATGAGTTCAATAATGCTTTTATTGACCGGCTTGAAGAAAAGGGGTTGGTCATCAGTGGAACCTCACCGGATGGTGAGCTGGTGGAAATCGTCGAGATCAAAGATCACCCCTGGTATCTCGGCTGTCAATTCCACCCGGAATTCAAATCAAGTCCCATGGATCCGCATCCTTTGTTCAGAGAATTTATCCGTGCTTCGCTGGCCTATTCCAAAGCCCGTTCTTAAAGTTGAGACCTTTACAAACCGTTTGTTTTTGTTCAAGTCAAAGATTCCGGACTTTGAGCGGGAGAAGGCGAATAGTTTAACCACAGGAATACAACGAGTATTTTGAGGATTAACCCGCCAAGGTTCGGTGGCGGGTTAAAATTGAACCTGACCCCAGAGAAATAGGCTGCGCATTTCACAGGGCAGGCACAGGAATTGGGCAAAAAGGAGTGTTTTGCAAAGGCCTCACAGCTTTAAAGCCCTGTTCATACTCCCCTGTTTATACCCTTCCAGATCCACAGCCACATGGGAAAACCCGATTTCTCGCAATTTTTCTACAACAAGAGATCTCGTCTTTAAATCGATGATCCTTTCGATATCTCCCGTATCGACCTCGATTCTAGCAACCTTGTCATGCAGCCTAACCCGGCAGCCGGTAAAACCGAGACCGAACAGAACCTGTTCGGCCTGATCCACCATTTTAAGGTCTTCTGCGGTGATCGTTTCGCCGTATGGAATTCTACTGGCAAGGCATGCCATTGGCGGCTTGTTCCAGGTAATCAGGTTCATCTGCTTTGAAAGCCGGCGTATTTCGTTTTTTGTCATACCCGCATCCACCAGCGGCGCTTTGATTCCCATTTCTTGAGCAGCGGCGAATCCGGGTCGATAATCATCCAAATCATCAATGTTTGCCCCATGGGCCACATGCTGAATCCCTCGGTGGTATGCAATGGTTAACAATTCCTCTATGAGATATTTTTTGCACATGTAACACCGTTCTTTTGTGTTGGATATAAAGTCGGTTCGGTGCATTATCCTGGATTGAATAACCATATGCTCAATACCCAGATCGTTGGCAAAATCGATTGCTTCACGGGTTTCCCATTCCGGGTGAAGCGGAGACGCTGAAGTAACGGCAAGGAGATTTTTATTCAGCGCTTCATGTGCCATAGCCAGCAAAAAGGAGCTGTCAACGCCACCGGAATATGCTACCAGCAAGGATCCATATCCTTTTAAGATCCAAAGAAGCCGATCTCTTTTTTCTGCTAAGTGATTCTTATTCATATTCAAATAAAAAAATGTTTACAAAACTTATAGATTCATATATAAAAATTTTTCTTTATATAACATATTTTGCATTCTATGTGAAAAGACAAAAATAATTTCAAAGAGGTTTTTATGGGAAAAAACAGTCTGGTTAAATCAACTACCAAAGGAAAAAAGAGCGCCGCCAAGAAAAAAACAGCAAAAAAGATAGCCGCCAAAGCCAAAGCCGCCCCAAAGGCCAAAGCCGCCCCTAAACCCAAAGCCGCTGCAAAAGCCGCCCCTGCACCCGAAAAGAAACCCGTTTCAGTGAAAGATCTTCTTCAGAAAAAATTTCCTGTGTGGAAACCGGATAAACTTTATACGGCCGGTCCGGACAAGGCGGACTTAAAGGACGTTGGAGCACCGTCCTTTGTTTCAGGGTCGGAAGAAGAACAAAAACGAATCCAAGAACTTCTGCTGAAAAAGTATGATCTGGCTGAGATTAAGGCTGCCGGCGAAAAGGCCGCNNAAGGCCGCTGCTGAAAAGGCCGCCACTGAAAAGGCCGCTGCTGAAAAGGCCGCCGCTGAAAAGGCCGCAGAACCTGAAGTTTCAGTATCATATGAACCGCCCGATACCGATGACACCATCCCATCTGATCCCATGGAAAAGGGCATGAAATATCTTGCTGCCGTTGTAGCAGTCCTTATCTTGCTTGTTATCGGTAGCAGCATGATCAACCAGGGTAAATATTATATTCATGCAACAGACGGTGCACTGGAAATCTTTCAGGGTAGGTTTGCCCCCATGGGCGAAAAGCTTTTGATCTCTCTGCCCGGTGTTCAAAGGCTTGAAAAAGCAAAAGACATTTATTCCAAAACAGATGTATTCCCGCTTATTTTCAACTATTATGTGGAAAAGGCTGATACCTTATTGAAAGTTCCGGGCATCCCTGATTTTGAAGGAATAAAAAAATACTTAAATAAAGCGATGTTGTACAAGACAACGCCTGGCTCTGCCGAAGCTGTTTACAGCCGATTAAACAACATCGATCTAATGATTCTTTTGTACAAGGCGGATGTGGCTGCCAGCAAATCCACCCTTTCCGATCTCAAAGAGGCAAAAGGATTTCTTTCCGAAGCCGGGCGCCTGGACCTCAATGGCGCGAAGCTGGATTTGATTAATGAAAAAATGGATGATGTAGACAAAAAGATTGCATCCCTAAAGGCCGAACAAAAAGGGCTAAAATCACCGGCACCGGCACCNNATCGAAATGCACAACAACCTGTGCAGCCGTGCACATTTCTCTGTGCAAATATGTGTTTGATTTTCCTACTTAAATCCTTCCCATTTTATCTGATCTACCCATCTTTTTAAAAAATGCAATTTTTTTCAGGACCGCATGAACTCTTTTCAATCCAGCAATTGCGAAAACTTTTAGACCAAAATTTCTGTCTCAAATACTGTTGTTCTAAAAGAAATCATCTTTTTGGCACAAATGTTGAAAATAATCTCTGGTAAATGTCCCGCTAAATGAAGCTTGT
>DNGT01000361.1 GCA_003486165.1 Desulfobacteraceae bacterium | reverse complement strand
TTCCGTTATGAGCGAGCAGATCCTTTCTCCTCCGAATATTGCCGCAGAGCGCTTCGGGGACAGGAGTTATGCCATTATTTCCGACAAATATCTCAACTTCAGTTCCCGGGTAGGCTATCATTACAGTATTCTGGATTGCTACTGCGGCAAAACCAGTACGAAAAATTACATCAACTTTCAATTCAAGGGCGGTGCGGCAGACGACGTCCGCAAAAACCGNNAGCATCACGTATCTGGCCGATTGCTTTTTGAAAGGCAAATATAATTTTGAGCGGTTTCAGCCCCAGGATAATTCCGTTTAGTCCAGCAAAAACTGACCAAAAAACCACAGACGCTGATCCTCATAGCAATTCCCAAAATAACGTTCCGTTTCAACCGCAGTATAATTCCGTTTACATCGGCAAGGACTCGCAAATAAAAACGGAATCATACTGCGGCTTTCTGAGATTGTGACCGTGTGCCATTCAATCGAAACATATTTTTGAAAACGGCTCTATTTCACCGGACTCTTGGTACGGGTAATCTTTTCCCTTTCGATTTTCCGTTCATGGGCCAGGGACATTTTTCCCAAAAGATCATCGATATCGCATGGCTTTAACAGGTAATCATAGGCTCCGAAGTTCATGATTTCCAGGGCGGCATCTACGGATGCATGGCCGGAAAGAACAATGACCTCTGCGTCACAACCCTGTTTTTGCATCCGTCTCAGCACCTCTATGCCGCTGATTCCGGGCATTTTTACATCCAGAAGAACCACGTCATAAGGATTTTGGCTCAGTTCTTCCAGAGCTTGCTCTCCGCTTTCCACTCCTTTCGCGGATATACCGTTATTTTTTAGGAGCCTGAGCATTGTAATACGGAATCGCTTTTCATCATCAACAATCAAAACTCGAGGTGTTTCAGGCATATCTCCCCCTCGCCTTTTTGACAGGGCAATTATTCCGATCTCTCCTCCGGTCAAGAGAAATGGCAACCGGTTTTACCGTTAACCACCCCTCTCACCAGCTCTACCCATCGATGTTCTGTCAAGAGTCGCCAGCCCTCGACTCAACCTCAGAAGACCTCGATGAGCTGATGCTCTGATTAAATTCAGATTCGATTCGGCCTTATTCACTAACCTTATTCAGTGATTTCCGAGCATGGGTCATACGAATTTTCTCTTCCAATCTCACCCGTTTTTCAAAGGCTTCCTCAGCTTTTTGGATCAGTTCATCGATACCGATGGGTTTCATTAAATAATCCGTTGCTCCGAACTTCAGACCGTCCACCGCGGACTCCACCGTGGCGTGTCCTGTCAGCATAATGACCTCTACCATTGGAAAGAGCCTTTTAATTTCTACCAGGGTTTCATTGCCGTCCATCCCCGGCATTTTGACATCCAGAATAACCACGTGAATGTTCTGGTGCTTGAGTTTTTCGATCGCTTCGGCCCCGCTGGTTGCAGTGACGACGTCAATCCCCTTTTTGGAAAGTAACTTGGCAATGCTGGAAAGAAGTCTCTCCTCATCATCCACCAACATCAGTTTCATTTTATCCATAACTTACACTCTGTAACCTGATTAAATGCTCAGCGATCAATTGTGCTGAACAATTACTTATATAATCATTTCATTTAAATTTGTGTCTTAAAACCCTGATCTGGGTGTTACGAATTTTTTGTTCCAAGCGCTGTCCTTGTTCATGGGCCTCTTTGATTTTCTGGAGGAGTTCTTCGAAATCAACGGGTTTAATCAAGTAATTGAGTGCTCCGAGCTTTAGACTATCCTCGGCACAACCCACCGTAGGAACTCCGGTCAACATAATCACCTGAACCAGTGGAAACCGTATTTTGATTTCCTTTAAAACCTCAATGCCGTTTATACCGGGCATTTTGACATCAAGAACAACGACCTGGATATTTTGAGCCTGAAGTTTTTCAAAGACTTCAAATCCGATCGATACGGTTTGAACGGCATAACCCCGCTTTGCCAACCGTTTTTTGGTGACAGATAAAAAATCTTGATCATCATCGACCAATAGTATTTTCACTCTTTCCATACCTTAAACCACAGCCTGCAGATGGATGGAAAATGATGACCTAGTGAAAACATAATAACCGGTGCCCAGCGCCAGAATAAAGGGAATCAACGGAACCAGGATCATATTGGAAAAAATAATTCTCCTTATTGTTGAAAAATAATTCGACTTCATGTTTTATCCTTGAGGAGAGGTGGTGGGTAAAAGAACCGTAAAGGTGGTTCCCTTGCCCGGCCTGCTCTCCACATGAATACGGCCGCCCATGGTCTCCAAAAGTTCTTTTACGATAGGAAGCCCAAGTCCTGTACCTGTGATATATCTCGTTTTGTCATCCTTAATTCTAAAAAATCTCTCAAAAATCTTGTCCAGATATTTATCTGCGATCCCGAATCCATTATCTGTAACTGCAACACGAATATTGATTCCGGCCATATCGACATTAACTTTGATTTCTCCGCCGTTTTGGGTATATTTGATGGCGTTTGTGATTAAGTTTCCGAAGATGCTTTCCAGGGCAAAAGAATCTGCGATAATTTCGGGTAGTGGGTCTTTGGGAAATCTAAGGGTAAGCGTCTGGTTTTTACTTTCTGCCTGGCTTTTAAGAAAATCTACAANNATACGAGAAAGATCCAACAGATCTCCGATGAGTGCGATCAATGCACGTGTTTTTTCTTTGGCACGGGCAAGAATAAATTGATCTTGCTCTGATACCCCGCCAACGATATCTCTGACTAAAACGGCAAGCTGCTCGTGTATGGTTGAAAGTGGTGATCTCAATTCGTGAGAAACCTTTGCCACAAAGTCGGATTTAAGCTGATCCAAAACCTTCATGGTTGTGATGTCCACAATAGTAATCACTGCGCCTATGCATTCCTTCTTTTCCCCAAGCACCGGTTGTCCCTTTGCCATGAGATATTTTTGGTTAGAAAGCGCGAATTCATGGTCGGGAATGTCACCGTAGTCCACATGCTTCCCCTGGGAAATTTCCATCACAAGCTTGCACAGGCCTTTATCAGGTATATATTCTTCTATCTGTTTGCCTGTTTTTAAATCGGAGTCAAAGCCTAAAAGCTTCCGGAAGGCCGGATTCATCAGAACCACCTGCCCCTTGGTATTGGTTACAATCACACCGTTTGGAAGGTGCTCAATGATGGTACGGATACGGCTCTTTTCAGCATCGAGGTCGGACAGCGTCCTTCTTCTTTCCAGTTCCAGTTTTTCGGCCTCTTGAGTCAGGCGTATTTTTTCCCAGGCGCGATTGATTATAATGAGCAATTGATCCGGCTCAAACGGCTTTGATATAAAATCGTAGGCTCCCTGCTTCATGGCTTTGATGGCTGTTGCAATCGTACCGTGACCGGTGATGATGATGACCAGAATGCTTTCGTCCAATTTCCTGATGTGCTCGAGAACCTCAATTCCGTCCATGCCCGGCATCTTCAGATCGAGAAGCACAATGGGGATCTTTTCTTTTTCAAGTATTTCCAGGGCATTAACTCCGTCGGNNTTTCATCATCAACAACCAATACACTTATGGTGTCTGGCTTTTTCTCCACTTTCATTTCATCCACTCATTTTGCTATCAAGAAAAGCTCAATATCAATTTAAAGACTGAAAACATAAAACCTGTGATTGTGTTTCAATGCCGGTTGGAGATATTTTTGCTTCTTTTTACCATTCTGTTTGGTTTTTTTAATAAGAAAGTCATTCTATACTCTATAAAAGAATAGCAATCTCTATGCCAAATTCATCGACAAGATAGCAATGATAACCCTTTAAATTAATTGGTTTTTTATTTATAGATAAAATTTTAAGATAAGATCCACGGGGAGGTGTGTCAGGATTATTTGCACATTGTAAAGGAATGCAAACAGGGCTGGCGGCTTCGAGTTCGGTCGGGAGGTGGTTGAAATCAGCAGGCCTTAAAAGATAATCAACGGCACGCACAATCCGAGCTATCCGGCTGCCGGCAGAATAATTGTAAAGGTCGTACCGTGTCCTTTTTCGCTGCTGACGTTGATAGTGCCGCCCAGATTATCGATGATGCCGTAACATACCGAAAGCCCCAAGCCGGTTCCTTTGCCGACCGGTTTAGTGGTAAAAAATGGGGTAAAAATTTTATTCAAATTTTGCGGACTGACCCCGCAGCCACTGTCCTTGACCATTATTTTTACCTTATGGTTGTCTTCACGACCCGATTCAATTACTATTTCACCTCCATGAGCCCCATGGTGTTCAACAACAGCATCGATGGCGTTGTTGAAAAGATTGAGNNGCTGTGACTTCCGGAACGAAATTCCGAAGGTCGATATCTTGAAGCACGTATTCGGTTTGGCGGCCGAATTTAAGGATTCCCTGAGTAATATCGGCGCAACGGCTGATCTGAAGTTTAATCTGATCAAGGGAGTCTTCTACTTCCGCTAAAGATTCCGAAGGCGTTAACTGGCCGTTTTCCTTAAGATCCGCCAGGTTCATTTCAATCAGGGATTGCTCGTTTTTAATGATCTGAAGAGGATTGTTGATTTCATGGGCGAAGCCGGCAGCCATTTCACCCAACTCTGCGAAACGGCTTGCTCTAATGAGCTGCTGACCCAATTGTTCTTTTTCCAAATCCACTTCCTGCAATCGCCGGACAACATGGTTGCATACCAGAAAAGCTACGGCAATAATACCCGCTCCCCCAAGGATCATGATCAGAATAATCAAATAGGTGGCGGATCGAAGGGCTTGGAATACATCCGCTTTTTCCTGTCTTACCACCAGCAGCCATTTTTTTTCCTTCAGCCATATGGTAGTAAACAGATATTTTTCTCCCTTGGCGTCGCTATTAATGAAACTGGTAATGCCGCTGTTGGCGGCCGGATACTGGATATCGTCCGGCGGTTTGGTCATCAAGTTGCCGCCGGAACGGCGTTCGGTTTGAAGGACACCGTCCGCATTCAGGATATAGGCCTCTCCGGTTTTACCTATGCGAACACGTTTGACGAGACTATTAAACATGAAGCTGTCGATGGTTGCACGAATCACCCATTTTTTACCCTCGGCCTCATTGGCTACGGCAATAATAAAATGGGGTATCTGCCGATAGCCCAAAAATATATCGCTGATGTAGTAACCCTGCTTCAAGACTTTCTGAAACCAGTCCGCCTCTTTATAAACCTTACCCGTCAATTTGAACGCACCGTAGTAGGCGACGTGAATACCGTCCTGGTTGAAGACGCCTAGATCCACAAATGCGTTGGCGTTTTTTTGGAGATGCTCAAAAATTTCTGCAAGTTTTCCTGGCCGAATCAAATCTTCATAGCGATTGGAGTGAATGATTAAATCCAAATCGGCTTTGCGTTCAGCAAGAAAAGATTCGATCATTTGCCCATGATCTTCGACGATACGCTTCATACGCGTAATGGTGCTGCTTTCCAAAGAAGTGGTGAAATAGTAATAACCGATGGCCAAAACCATAAAAAACGGGACCAGCGGCACCAGAATCATGCTGACCAGGATGATCTTCCTGATCGTTTTATAGTGATTTCCCTTCATATTGTTTTGCTTGCTTGCCCGGACATTTCACGCGCCTGTCCTGGATGTATTAACGGTTTGCAGGTTTTTCGAGTCGTTAGTCCTGATCAGAATCCTCTCTTGGGAAGCGAATCAGTTCCTTTATCTTGGCGTCTCGTATTTTCTTCTCATGATTGTTTTTTCTCTCAAATGCAGCCCCGATTTTTTGCAAAAGTTGCTCGAATTTGATCGGTTTGAGGCAATAATCAAAAGCGCCCAGCTTCATGCCCTCGATACTTGTTTCCACGGAAGCGTGTCCCGTTAGCAGAAGAACCTCCACCAAGGGCTGAATCTTTTTGATCTCTCGCAACGCTTCGATACCGTCCATCCCCCCCGGCATTTTCATGTCGAGTATAATCACATCAAATGATTGTTCTTTTACAAGAGCGACGGCTTCTTCTCCACTGGGGACGCCAATGGCACTTAGCTTTCTCCTTTCCAGTCGATTGACGATAGTTTCTAAAAAATCTACTTCGTCGTCAACGACCAAAATTTTGAATTTATCCATTTTAATTTCCTTGATAAAGATGTTACTTTTTTTCCGGAATTACAACCGGAAGCTTAACTCTGAATTCACTACCTTCTGACAGTTTGCTGTTTACGGTTATGAGGCCCCCTAATTTTTGGATAATATTATAACTCACCGACAAACCAAGACCGGTTCCCTTGCCGACCTCTTTTGTTGTGAAAAAGGGATCAAAGACCCTTGTCAGGTGCTCTTCGGGAATGCCCGGGCCATTATCCTTAACACTGACTACAATTTGTGAATCATCTTTCCATGTTCTGACCTCAATCAATCCATCCTTTTCGATGGCATCTATGGCATTGTTGATCATATTCAAAAATACCTGCTGAAGCTGGGATTGATCACTGGCAATAATCGGCAAATCCGGCTGCAAGTCTTTTTGTATAGCGATGTTGTTGATCTGTGCATGATTCTGCAAAAGTTCGATGGTCTGATTTAACACATTATTAATGTCAACATCATCTAAACGTTGCTCCATCCTTCTGGCAAATCCAAGCATATTATGGGTTATTTTGCGAGCCCTTTCCACGTGCTCTTCAATTTTATCTACCGACTTGATATATTCTTTAAGATTTTCACTCCCCTGAAAATCTTCTTCCTCCAGCAAATCCCGCATCCACCCGGCCTTTTCGCCGACGACTGCAAGGGGGTTATTGATTTCATGAGCAATGCCGGCCGCCATCTTCCCCAGGGCTGCCATTTTATCAGACTGGATCAGTTGTTCATTAAGTTCGCTAATGCCCCTGTCAGATTCTTCCAAATGCCTGAAAATGGTGCGCATCGTTAAAAAAGTGGTAACAATAATTGCCAGACAGCCAAGGACGATGATGATGATTTCCACATTTCTGGTTGTCAACAACCCGCCTTTTTCATCTTTGACGTCCTGGCTGATCACCATGAGCCATTCATTATTTTTCAACCACTGACCGGCAACATATTGTGTTTTGTTGTACTCCTTGACCTTTTCGGCAACGATAGCCCCTTCGCCGAAACGTGACAGATTCAGATTTGATTTGTCCAGCGTCTTGCCGAGAAAACGAGGCTCCGTCTGATAAACCCCGTCTTTATTGATAATATAAGCATCACCGGACTTGCCTGTCTGGGCGGTCCTGACGAGNNACTGCAATAATAAAATGCGGTATTTGGCGGTATCCGGTGTAAACATCGCTGATGTATTTTCCTTTACTGACAACCTCGTTAAACCAGGCCTGGTGGTAGTAGTTTAATCCTTTTAAATTATAGGGGCCGGCATATGCCAGGTGCTGGCCGGCGCCGTCAATAATTCCCAAGTCAATCAGGCCGTCTGTACGCTGGCTGATGACCTTAAACATTTGGACAAGATTTGCCTGCTGTTTCAAGTAATCAAACGTATGGGTGTCCACAATGGTGGCAAGGATAGCGGTCCGTTCTCTTAAAAAAACTTCGACGGCATCAGCACGGGATTTGGCCCGGTATTTTACCTGATCTTCAATCTTTTCTTCATAAGTTTGGGCGAACCGATAATAAATTGTTTCTCCAAGAAAAACCAGCGGGATAATTGCAACACACAGGATGATGAGCGTGATCTTTCTTTGAAGGTTTTTGTATATGGATGTTCTCTTATAAAGACCCATAATAATTTTCCGATGCCCTTTTGAACAAGGAAAGATTTGGCCAATTGGTGCCTGAATAAAAAGCCATGTTCAGACAAAGCCCTAATATCTAAAGCCGAAAATCGAAGACCGGATGAAAAAATGATTCTGCCTAACAATGTTGTCCGGAAAGAGCGACCCCTTATCTTGACAAGAATTTGCAACCTTCATGCCAATAAGCGTGGCGAGTCAGCCAGGATAACCTTTTTAATTAATTAGGTTTATTTGATTGTTAGGAATTTATTTGAAAAGTTCTGCGGGTGTGCCTGTCGGATTTGTTTACAACCTGTAAATAAATTCAAACAAAAGCCGGATCATCTCCGTTCGGATTTGTTATCTTGAATTGAAAAAATCTCGAATGTCATTGTCGATTTTTGTCCGGTAACGGTTTAAAACGGCATTGTTGCTCATGATCATATCAAGCTGCCGGGTATGTAGGGTAAGGTATCCCAGAATCTCAAGGCGTTCTTTCATGTAACCCATTTCATGGCCTTCCACACGCGCGATAAGGTTGTCTTCCCTGATATCTACCCTGAACCCATGTTCTTGAAGTATCTCCCCGATAAAATGTATCCGATTGAGCCGTCGCTGATAGTCGGCCGCGCCTCCTTTGAATTGGAAACTGATGTAATTTTCCATGGAGCGCTCACTGACCAGAGCTTCCAGAATAGAAAAGTGGTAACCCAGCCTGGAACTCAAACTGCAATAATTTTTGGAGATCATAAAGTAGTTCCGAGCAGCGTAGGTTGAGCGCAGACCAGGTGTTAAATTTTTATTTGCAGTTGACTGGAATATCACCGACATAAGCCCCTTGCCGTCAATGGCAGGCGGNNTTAACATATTTGCCGTCCACTTCTTTCTTGAATCCATCGTCCAGATTCAAGATCCACCACTGCATCGGCACATTATAAAAAAGTTGTTTGCTCGATTTTTCGGAAAAGTGGTGCTCTTTGCCGAAATTGAACATCTCATATACGGCTTTTTCATGGATAAACCGGGTAATGTCATGAAAGGTTTTGCAGTTGACCGGTCTAAAATCCGGAGAGTCCGGATCGAGCAGGTTTAAAGGGATGATAGAGCTGCTCACCTGTTTCAAGGTTTCATAAACCGGGCTGCCGTCCATCAGGTTTTTCTTTGTCTCGGGTTTCACTATCAAAGCCTCGATTTTTCCCTTATAGATGGCCAAAGCGTCGGCATCAACGGTGATCACCTCACCGTGACTCAATCGATTTACAACATCGGGCACCCCAAACAGCGCCGGAACGCCGAACTCCCTGGCCACGTTGGCAAGGTGTCCTGCAAAGCCGCCCTGTTCCGTTACAACGGCAGCAGATCGATTTAATAGGGATGCCCATATGGGAAGTGCCTGCCGGGTAACCAATACGGCACCTTGAGGAAACCGCAGCATATCTATTCCCTTGTCCACCAGATAAACTTTCCCACTGGCTGCGCCCGGACTTGCAGTGATTCCTCCCCTGGCAATGATATCATCATGTAATACTATGGGTTCAAGAAGATCCTTCTTTAACGTTTCCCTTTGCTTTAACGGTCGGCATTGCAGAATATATATAGAACCATCCCCATCAACAGCCCATTCAATATCCTGGGGTATCGAATAGTATGCTTCAATCTTGACCGCAAGTTCCGACAAATCCAATGCATTTTCATCATCAATGGAAGCCAGATCCTTTTTATCTCCGGTCAACTCCATGCGGCAGACCCCTTCTTCCGGCAGACAGATAAATTTTAAATCTTTAGCGTTTACTTTTTTACGGACAATTTCTCTGGGAAGCTTTTTTGAAACCACAAAAAGATCGCAGGCACCACTACCGTCAACAACCGACTTAGGCAACCCCCATGCGGAATTGATGAAAATCGAATCATCGGCCATGTTAACGGGGTTGCGAGTATAGATGACACCACCTGCTACGGCATCTACCATGTGCATGCATCCCACACACATGGAAATATCTTCATCTTTAAATCCCCTGTTCAATCGGTAGGTAACCGCCTGAAGTGAGTATTTGCTGGCCAGAATCTCCTTATATGCATGGAATATGCTATCATAACTTACGTTTAGCTCGCTCCGATACTGCCCCGCAAACGAACTCTCCTGGGTATCTTCTCCNNATAATAAGCTGCTGGATTTCCGAGCTTAGGGTATAAAGTTTTTCCATATCGTCGCTGTCCAGGGATTGAAAGCGTCGGTCAATTTCCACCTGCAAGTCATTTTCTTTGATAAACCTTTCATAGGCTGCCGAAGTAATAACAAATCCCAAGGGAATCCTGATTTGAAGCTTGTTTTTTATTTCCCCGATGTTGGCCATCTTGTT
>DNGT01000153.1 GCA_003486165.1 Desulfobacteraceae bacterium | reverse complement strand
CTTCTTTATCAGTTTGGTGCGTATCCAGAAAGATCGAGAACATCATGTGTGTATTAGCGGTCCTTATCGAATTGTACGGCATCCGGGCTACGCTGGGAATATTTTGGCACTTCCAGGTATTGTTCTTGCTTTAGGTTCAGTGTGGACATTGATTCCAGTGGTCATAGCCATAATAATTGCCGTGATAAGAACGGAATTAGAAGACAGAACACTTCAAGAAGAATTGAAAGGATACAAAGAATATGTACAACGGGTANNTGATTCCTGGAATATATTAATTTGAAAACATATTATCAAGCTGCCCAACCAACCACTTGTGCCGACCCAAAAAGCCGGGCGCCACAGTTAAACGTTACTGATACCTGCAATAAAGTTCAAGTATCAAGCACTTGGTTTTTATGTGATAACATAATACCATATCACCAAATTATAGTTGCGGTGATAGCGGGGATTTTAAGCTTAAAACCTTTACAGGCATCACAATGCCTGCTAAATTATTTGTAGCCCAAATATTGGCAAAATATGTCAACCTAAGTTCGTCTTGTCACAATTAGAAACATCCATTTTCGGCAATTGAAGGTTTATTCGCAAACTCCCAGACAACTCTATCCGTTGATAAATAAATTCAAAAGATGAAATATCCAAGTTAACAAGCAATGATGAAAGAAGAAAACAAAAGTAAACCCCGACTGAGTCTTTCGACCATGATCCTTATTGGACTGGGTTTAGGAATCGCCTGCGGAATTTTTTTTGGTGAATACTGTGGCTTTCTCAGTATCATTGGCGATGCCTTTATCCAGTTGCTTCAGATGACGATCTTACCTTATATTGTTGCTTCCTTAATTTTGGGTATTGGAGGGCTTTCTTATAAGCAGGCCAAACTGTTGGCAATAAGGGGCGGAATCGTTATGCTCTTGTTCTGGGCGATTTCCTTCACCATGATCCTGCTGATGCCCCTGTCATTTCCCAAGTGGGAAACGGCCTCCTTTTTCAGCACCTCTTTAGTATCTCCGTCGAAAGAAGTCGACTTTCTCAAGCTCTACATTCCCTCCAACCCTTTCTGGTCTCTGGCCAACAATGTTGTGCCGGCTGTGGTGTTGTTCAGTATTTTGGCGGGAATCGCATTGATCGGCATTAAAGAAAAGGATTCACTTGTCCAGGGCCTGATGGCAGTTTCGGGGGCATTGATCCGGATGACCAACATTGTGGTAAAACTCACCCCCATCGGCGTGTTCGCCATCGCTGCATCGGCAGCAGGCACCATGACCGTTGAGGAATTCGGCAAGCTCCAGGTCTATCTGGTCAGCTTCAATCTGGCTGCTGTCCTACTGACTTTCGCTGTTCTCCCCCTGCTTCTAAAACCGGTAACTCCCTTCAGATACAAGGACATTGTCGGGCTGTCAAAGGATGCCCTGGTGACCGCATTCACCACTGGCAACCTGTTCATCGTACTGACCGTACTGACCGAAAACTGTAAATTGCTTTTTAAGAAATACAGTTTAACCCATGAAAAAACCGATGCCTACGTGGACGTCCTGGTGCCGGTTTCTTTCAATTTCCCAAATACCGGTAAGCTCATTATGTTGATGTTCGTCCTGTTTGGAGCTTGGTTTACCGGAACATCCTTTTCATTTTCTCAATACGGAACCTTCGTTTCCGCCGGATTACTTAGTTTCTTCGGTGGTGTAGATGTTGCCTTGCCTTTTATGCTGGATCTAATGCACCTGCCCGAGGACCTCTATCAGCTCTACATGGTGACCGGTGTAATTAACGGAAGGACCTCAACGCTTCTGGCGGCCATGAATCTACTGGTATTTACGCTCCTGACAACCAGCGCACTGACTGGAACGCTTTCTTTCAATAAAAAGAAACTGATAAACACCCTGGTCCTCATCACAGTTATCATTTTTGCATCGGTTGGGGCCACCCGCTTATATTTTAGTCTGGCCGTAAAAAATGAATATACTAAAGACCGGATACTATCCAGAATGCACATCAAGGAAAATCCGCTCCCTCATGTGGTTTACAAAGAAGCGCCTGCCAAATTGAAAACCAGCAGGGCTATGGTTGCCGACATCGATAAAATCCGAAAGCGGGGCAAACTGATGGTCGGTTACAATCCGGACAGCCTCCCCTTTAGCTTTTTCAACGCCGCAGACGAGCTGGTCGGATACGACGTTGAAATGGCCCACATGCTTGCCAATGAACTAAATGTGGATGTGGAATTCGTTCCTTTTCAATATGAAACTCTGGCCGATCAGCTGAATCGTGGGGAGTTTGATATCGCCATGTCCGGAATCGGCATGTCGATGAGCCGGATCAAAGCGGTGAACTTCTCAGATCCTTACCTCGACTTGACGTTTGCTCTAATTGTGAGGGATCACCAGCGGGGCGAATTTATTAACTTAGAGTCAATCCGAAAGATTGAAGGACTGACTTTAACCCTTGTCAAAGACAAGTCTTATGTCCAGAGAATCGAAGAGCTTCTTCCAGGGGTTGAAGTGATAGAGCTCGAATCGAATCGAGAGTTTTTCGAGCGGAACGTTGGTAGCTGGGATGCCCTTCTCACCAGTGCCGAGGTGGGCTCCGCATGGACTCTGATGTATCCCCAATACACGGTCATCATCCCAAAACCAAACATCGAGACCTTTCCGCTGGGATATGCTGTGGCGAAAGGCAACCAAGATCTGCTTGCTTTTCTTAATAACTGGATCCAGATCAAGAAAAACAGTTCACGAATAAAAGCAGCCTACAATTTCTGGATATTAGGCCAGGACGCCGTTCCCAAGAAACCTCGTTGGTCCGTTATACGGAACGTACTTAAATGGGTGGAGTAATTTTGTGGAGGGACTGGCATTCTTCGAACTTTCTTTTAAAATTATTCAAGTTTGCGAATACAACCCTCAGATTTTTTCAGCACCTAAATGTTCACCGCTACGATTATTGAACGGTTATGGCTGGTGATATCTGCAATAATATCCAAGTATCAAGAGACTGAATTTTTTGTGATACCTTAATACCCTATCACCAAACGAACGATGAGGTGTCGACACTCAAAATATGACGTCAAAATTGCGGGAATTTCGTGGTTCCAGGATAAGCTTCTCATAACACACCTCCTATTTCAGGCCTGAAAGTTCAAACATCATTTGTAAAAACTCTTCGGCCTTTTCAAATCCACCTACCTTGGAGTAAAAGATCTCATGGCTTCCATCATCATTGATTTTGGCACCTATAAAGTAAGGGGTTCTGACCTCTCCCAGGCTCTTATGAATGGAAAAATCGCCGTCTGAAAAGAGGGGAAAAGGCACCTCATAAGTTTTCTGGAATATGTCAACTTCAAACTGCGAATTACCCGCGCCAATTCCTATCAACTTGAGCTTCCCTCTCGCTTCGGGATCTTTTTCTATGTTTTCATATAGCTCATTCACCCGCGAAGCCTCACGCTGACAAAGGGGGCAGTACATGCTGAAAATTTGAATTAGTAACACCTTAGCTTTAATTTGTGAGATATTAAACTGACCCTCACCAGAAAGGCCGAGATAACTCCTGTGAACAGGATCTTTAGGCATGTCAAGATTTATTAGCGGAAGCGTGCCTCCCATCTTAGGTGTCGAGTTCGCCCCAATGGCTTGAGCATTTAATATTAAAACAAAAATGCCCACGACAGCCAGTTGATTTATGAAGATTCTTTTCATAGTTAATACTCCTTGCTTCGGCTTAAAATCCGAAGGACCGATGTGACATCCCATTGCTGGAAAGATCAACGCGAAGGCAACGGAAAGCTTGCCATGGTCTCATTCAGTCCAGAGGCAGCCAGTTCTTCCGCCGTAAGCCATTTCACGCCTCTTTTCAGAAACTTATCGATCTTGAACAAGTCTTTGTCAAGACTGCTTTGCGTCTGGTCAAAGGCTCGATTCCATATGACACGACCGTCGGCGACCCGAATCAGCTCCATGGCAAAAGCCACAGAAGCTGGAGTGCTTATCGAGATACTGTCCCCAACACGCTGTTGGAAGCGGTAAATTGTTCCGCCTACGACCGCGTCTGCATTCAGACTTTTTCCCACCTGAACGAGTAGACGGCGATCTGAACCCCGAATATTTTGTGAAAGATTTTCAGAACTGATACCTTCGACCTCCCAGAGTGGAATCGGTGTGTATGGCGTCTTTCCCTTGAAAAAGGCGATAAGTTTTTTGTTCATGAATTCATCAGCGCCAACTTCAATAGTACCGGTTTGAACAATAACATCACACTCAAAGCAGCGAACAGTTGTCCCAATTTCGTAATGCTGGGTTGCCATCGTGAATGGCAAGACGAGGACTGTCTCTATGTTTAAAGGCTGAGTCCGAATTGGGGATGAGGCGACACATCCCAAAATACAAAAAGCAACCGCGGCCCAGACGAACAGGTTAAAGACCGTCCTCCTTTGCCATGTCTTCCAGGGATCGAGATGCGTGACCACCCGCCACCGATTATATCTCGAGTAAATCAAGCACTTCATGTTGACGCCATTCATACAAAACTCCTTTCTTTTGTCCTTATTCGTTGCCTTAACGCCAGTTGCTATCGGCCTTGATAAATTTATCTTTAAAGACATCGAAACTGCAAAAAGACACTTTAATCCGATCAGTAAGCTTGCCAGAAGGCATTCCGCCCCCTAAAGGTTTAAGACATTTCCAGAAAAAAGCATAATTCCAGACCTGTGCAACATTGTTAAATATCTTTTTGTATTTTTCTTCACCTGATGTGGACCTAATAATTCTTTCCACAGTCTTGTCCTCAAGATCGCTTTGTTTAAGTAGTTGGTTAGCCTTCTTCACATATCCTGTATAATGTTTATCATAATGAAATTGTCAGGTCTGATCAGAAATATACGATTTGAGGGCATCTATTTAACATGGGAGCAGGTTTTGAACAACCTGAGCTTTTTCTTCGTTCTTGCTGCATCCGATGAGCAATAAAATTAATCCCACACACACAAAAAGTCCACACTTTTAATCAATTCCCGAAGGTTTGTAATGTGAAAGCTTTTCATAGCGCTTTCCTTTTTGCTGAGGTTCAACTTAAGTTTCGCATCCATCCTTAAATGGGATTACCCGAATGATAGCTAATGTTAAAAAATCGCTTGATGATTGTCAATTAACGCAATGATGGTTGAAATATCTACAATTGAAAGCATGTATCAAGTGCCTGAAATTTCTGAGATACCTCAACAACATATCACCAAACGAAACGGATGTGCGAACTATTACTGAAGCTGTTATTAAGGGAATAATTAGCAAAAATCTATAATTGGGGAACTAATAAAGGCAAAGCATCGTGAATTTAAAAACGGCTTGGA
>DNGT01000040.1 GCA_003486165.1 Desulfobacteraceae bacterium | reverse complement strand
TCAGGAATCAGAGATCGGAGGTCGTGAGTCGGAGGTTGAAAGCCGGGGATCAAAAGGGTATATCCATTACCAAAACATCATGAATACCCTGGCCGAGACCACCCGGGCCACATCCGATGCCCACAAGGCGTTTCTGGAGTTTTCAAATACCCTCACCCAAAGTTTTGAAAAAACCTTTGAAACGCAAACCAAGCTTCTTGAGACCCTGATGGCAGATGAACATTTGCAAATCGAAGATGGTCCGCCAGAACGAACACAAAGAAAAGCAACACAACCCCCCATTGAACCGGCTTTTGACCGGAATATGTGCATGGAGTTCGCCGTGGGATCTGTTGCCAAAGTGCTGGGTACCGAGTTTGCCGTGGTGGACACCCACAACGTCAGGGTTCGCCTGCCGGATGAACCCCTCATGCTGGTGGACCGGATCATTTCAGTTCAGGGCGAAAAACAATCCATGAGTGCCGGTCGGATAGTGACGGAGCATGATGTTCTTCCGGACGTCTGGTATCTCGACGGTGGCAGAGCGCCGGTATGCATATCGGTTGAAGCCGGCCAGGCAGATCTTTTTTTGTGTTCTTATCTGGGCATCGATCATGCGGTGAAGGGAAAGCGAAGCTACCGGCTTTTGGATGCCAAGGTCAAATTTCATCGTGGCCTTCCACAGCCCAAGGACGTGATTCGCTATGAAATCGAGATCGATCATTTTTCCCGTCAGGGGGAAACCTATCTTTTCTTTTTCAGTTTCGAAGGGTATATCGGAGATTCGCATCTCATCAGCATGACCGACGGATGTGCGGGTTTCTTTACGAAAGAAGAAGTACGAACCTCGGGCGGGATCATCCTGACCGCCGAAGACACCCAACGCCTGCCCGGTCAAAAGCCCTCGGACTGGAAAGATCTGGTACCCCTAAAAACGGAAAGTTATGATGATACGGCCCTTGAATCCTTAAGACAGGGGAATCTGGCCCAATGCTTTGGCTCCGACTTTATGGGCATCCAGCTTTCCGAATCCCTCCGGCTGCCGGGCGGCCGGATGAAGCTGATACACCGGATTCTGGAGCTCGATCCCGAGGGTGGGCGATACGGGCTCGGCCGGATCAAGGCTGAAGCGGACATTCATCCAGATGACTGGTTTCTCACCTGCCATTTCATGGATGACATGGTCATGCCNNAAAGTTTGGTATGACATAGAGATAAAAGAAATCGGTTATGCGCCGGAACCGTATGTCATTGCCGATGCACTGATGGTTGCCGACGGGCATCGTATTGTGTCGTTCAAAGACATGTCCATGAAAATGACCGGTATCACCCGGGATGAAATCGAATCGCTCTGGGAAAAGTTAGGGGTCGGAGATCAAGGATCAGGGATCAGGGATCGGAAAACGCCTCTTTACGATAGGGATAAGATACTTTCCTTTGCAATTGGAAAACCTTCGGAAGCTTTTGGTGAACCTTACAAGATGTTTGACAGCGAGCGGGTCATTGCCCGGCTCCCGGGCCCGCCCTATTCCTTTCTGGACAGGATTGTTGCCGTTGAACCTGAAGCATGGATCTTAAAACCGGACGGATGGATCGAAGCCGAATATGACATAACACCCGATGCATGGTACTTTAGAGCGGACCGATCATCGTCCATGCCCTTTTGCGTCCTGCTGGAAGTGGCCCTTCAGCCCTGCGGATGGCTGGCAGCTTACCTGGGATCTGCCCTTAAAAGCGAAAATGATNNTGAAATGATCATCGAGCATTTCGATTTTATGGTTTTACAAGACACTGAAACGATCTACTCAGGAGATACATACTTTGGATTCTTCACAAAACAGGCCCTGGCCCAGCAGGTTGGCATCCGAAACGCTGAAAAAACAGCATATACGCCCTCGACCGATGAACTCCGGCACAGCCGGTCCTTTATTTTTGAAGATGCAGCGCCTCTTTTTCCCGAAGATACGGACATGGATCCCGCGTCTTCTCTGGCCATGCCGGCAAAAGCCCTTCGCATGATCGACCAAGTCGACACCTTTGTTCCAAAAGGCGGTCCCCAAGGTCTCGGTTATATCCGGGGTGTCAAAAAGGTCGATCCCGAGGATTGGTTTTTCAAAGCGCACTTTTTTCAGGATCCTGTTTGTCCGGGATCCTTAGGAATAGAATCGTTTCTGCAACTCATTAAGTTTGCGGCCATGAATCAATGGCCGCATCTTGACAAAACCCATCGCTTTGAATGGATCATGGGCGAACCTCATTCCTGGTCCTATCGCGGGCAGGTCATTCCTGAAAATAAGACCATTGAAGTTGACGCCGTGATCACTAAAATGGTTGACACTCCGGTGCCGACCCTGTACGCAAACGGCTTTTTAAAAGTGGATGGACTCTATATCTATCAAATGGAAAATTTTGGTTTTCGCTTGACCCCTGTTTGATTTTAGACAGGATGATCAGGATATTCAGGATATTAATTTTTCCGGCCTGCTACACTTTACGGGCGTTGCTAAAATTGAGGGTACGAATCTTTTGTTATTATATGAGAACCATTAACAGAATATTGTTGTGAGACCTTTGAAAATTGTTTATTTTTGTTCGAGGCAAAGGAAGGCGAAAATTTTAACCACAGACATACATTGAGTATTTCGAGGATTAAAATTTGAGCCTGACACCGGGGTTGGACAAAAAGGGACTTTTTTCAAAGGTCTTAATGAGTATTTTACCATGTTATATTCCAACGTCTACATCGATTCCTTCGGCTATGAACTGGCCCCCAATGTGGTCACATCCGATGATATTGAACGCCGCCTTGAACCTTTGTATGAGGCACTCCATTTTCAAAAAGGTCAGCTCGAGGCTCTCACAGGGATCCGGGAACGAAGATTCTGGGATCCGGATCATTCCATGAGCCAGGGAGCCATAAAAGCCGGTCAAAAAGCCATGGATGCTTCCTCTGTTCCCTCTGAGCATATCGGTATGCTGATTTACGGGGGGGTCTGCAGGGACAACCTGGAACCCGCAACTGCCTGTGCCGTATCCAACGGCCTTGGATTGGATCCCAAAACTCAGATTTACGATGTNNATCACAAACTGTGTCGCTGGGGACCGGATACCGGAATTCCGGCCAGCGGCCTTCATATCATGCAAACGGATTCCGTGGGCGTTTTGCAGCATGGCGTGGCCCTTGGCATCGAAACATACACAGCATTCAAGAAAGAACTCTTGTGGCCTGAGGATAAGCCGGACAAGGTCATTTGCCATCAGGTGGGGGCGACCCATCAAAAAAACATCCTCGAATCCATCGGGATTCCAAAGGAAAAGGACTTTACGACCTTCAAGTACTTAGGAAACATTGGTACGGTGTCTTTGCCCATCACGGCGGCCATCGCAAAAGAGAGGGAGTTTCTGGTTAAAAACGATCTGGTCGGATTTTTCGGGATCGGCAGCGGCCTGAACTGTTTGATGTTGGGGGTGAAGTGGTGAGTAAAAATCCTGGAACAAAGGAGCAAACTTTGGTTATCCACCAGATAGGATCTGTTTTTTTGAATGATAATTTTAGAAAATAGGAATTAGAAAATAGATAACCGCAAATGAGTGCAAATGTAATTAGAAGTTGAGAAGGTTAGAAAAACAGAAGGTCGAAGACTTTATAACATACCAATCTTTTTACCTTCTTGCTCTTCAATTTCTTACTTTTATATTTTTCAAAATATTTGTGTTTATTCGTGTTCATACGTGGTTTTCATTATCCTCTTTTCTCTTTCCTATTTCTGGTTTATTAGAATTAAATCTTACAATGAACGAAAGGGGGACGCTTTGAAAAAAACAGCTTTTCTTTTCCCTGGTCAAGGTTCACAGGCCGTTGGTATGGGGTTTGATTTTTATCAGGAATATGATGTTGTGAGAGAACTTTTTGATATGGCGGAGGAAATTTCAAAAATAAATATTTCAAAACTCTGCTTTAAAGGGCCCATGGAAGATCTCACTGAAACCGTCAATCTTCAACCGGCGGTCACTGCAGTGAATCTGGCATGTCTCACAGTCATCGAAAAAGAAGGTGTCATACCGGACATCTGTGCGGGCCACAGCCTCGGTGAATACAGCGCCATGAGTGCCTCGGGTATAGTGTCACGGGGAGACACCTTCAGATTGGTTTTCAAACGAGGTGAACTTATGCACCGGGAGGCAGTTAAAAACAAAGGCGCCATGCATGCAATTATCGGACTTCCCATTGATGCAGTAGCGGAAATCGTTGAAAAGACAAAGAAAGAAGGGATTGTTGCTGTTGCAAATCATAATGCTGAAAAGCAGATTGTTATCACCGGCGCCCCTGATCCTGTTGAAAAGGCCTCATTATTGGCCGCCTCGCAAGGCGCAAAAGCCATACCTCTTAAAGTAAGCGGTGCGTGGCACAGTGAATTGATACAGGGTGCACAAGATGAATTAAAGGACTTTATCGAATCAATACCTTTCAACAGGCCCCAAAAGCCTACGATATTCAATGTCACAGCGGATTTTGAAAAAGAACCCGATGAAATCAAATCGATCATGGCCCGCCAGCTGTGCAGCCCGGTCAAGTGGTACGACTCCATGTGCAAGCTCATGGATGAACACATTGAAATCTTTGTAGAAGTAGGACCTGGGAAGGTCCTTACCGGACTCTTGAAAAAAATTCTGCCCAAGGATTATCCATGCCAGATATTTAATGTCAACAGCATGAAGGAGCTGGAGCGATTTTTGAAATAAANNATTTTTCATAATGTATTCTGCCGATTTACAAAAAAAAATAAGTTGTCTTTTTGTCCAAGGGCTACATCATGAAAAAGAAAGATATTGAATATTTTAAAGAATTTTTAAACGACCGACTCCAAGAGCTGTTAAGCCATGCAGATAACACGGTTTCAGGCATGACAGCACCCAAGGAAAATTTTCCGGATCCGACCGACCGTGCGTCCCTTGAGTCAGACCGTAATTTCATGCTTCGTATCAGGGATAGAGAAAACAAACTTATCAAAAAGATTAAAAAGGCATTGGATCGGATTGAAAACGGGACCTTCGGAATTTGTGAAAAGTGCGGTGAAGATATTTCTGTTAAACGGCTCAAAGCCAGACCGGTTACGACGCATTGCATTGATTGCAAAACCAAGGAAGAGGCTTTAGAAAAAGCCCTTGGGTTATAATACGCATGTGAGAATCGATCTTCATATTCATTCAACCGCATCAGATGGGACACTCACACCGTCAGAGATACTAGTCCTGGCTCAAAACCTCAATCTCGGAGCAATAGCAATAACAGATCATGACACACTGGACGGTTCAAAAGACGCCCTTTCATTGGGAATTCCCCCTTCAGTCAAATTTTTAACCGGTGTTGAAATCAGTTCCGAACCGCCGCCGCCTTTTTCCTGCGCTGGAAGTTTCCATATGTTAGGCTATGCCGTGGATGTGGATCATCCTGACCTGAATCATACACTTTCAATGTTGAGAGACTCGAGAAAGCGTCGAAACCCCCAAATTCTTAAACTGCTTTCTCGCTTGGGGATTGAAATTGCATTAGACGAGGTCCGGAATTTGGCTGGAAACAGTCAGCTGGGAAGACCTCACATTGCTCAACTTATGGTTGAAAAAGGCTATGTCCCGTCAATTGACGCGGCATTTGACGAATATCTGGGAAACGGCAAACCAGCCTATGTTGATCGATTTCGTTTTAAGTGTGAAGAAACCATAAAAGCCATATTAAACGCGGGAGGAATTCCTGTTCTGGCTCACCCACTTCTTCTGGGCATTAAAGAAAATGACATTCTCGAAGATCTGATCGCCGTGTTGACAGAAATGGGCTTGAAAGGGATTGAGGTCTATTATCCGGAACACACGAAGAATCTTGTCGCATATTACTCCCGGCTCGCAA
>DNGT01000041.1 GCA_003486165.1 Desulfobacteraceae bacterium | reverse complement strand
TCGCATATTACTCCCGGCTCGCAAACCGATATAACCTATTGATCACCGGTGGTACGGATTTTCACGGGGATATAAAACCTGAAATAAAAATGGGGATCGGCAAAGGAGATTTCTTTGTGCCTTATGAATTATACGAAAAACTCATTGCGAGTTTATAACCTCAATTGAGTAAAAGTTGAGGACCCAATGTCACAAATCGACCTGTCTGAATTACAGCAAAAACTTTGTTATGAATTTAAAAATACCGATTATCTCGTTGAATCCCTCAGACACAGTTCCTTTGTAAACGAGAACCTCGAACTGGATATTCAGGATAATGAGCGGCTTGAATTTTTAGGGGATGCGGTTCTAAATCTTGTTGTCGGACACATGCTCATGCATCGCTACCCGGATTTAAAAGAAGGCGATTTATCCAAGATGCGGGCCAATTTGGTCAATGAGTCTCAACTGGCTTCTATCGCACAGGAGATGGATCTGGGTTCGTATTTGCAGCTCGGCAAAGGTGAGATACAGACAAAAGGGTGGGAGAAACCGTCGATCCTGTCCAACACTTTTGAAGCCGTTGTTGCGGCCGTTTATCTGGATGGCGGTTATAATGCGGCATTTAAATTTATTCATGATCATTTCTCTTTTCTCCTCGACACCGCTGTCATGACGACGGTAAATCATGACTACAAAAGCCAGGTCCAAGAGCTTGTCCAGATGAAACAACAGAAAATGCCGGTTTACACCGTTGTTCATGAAAGCGGCCCGGATCATGACAAAACCTTTCGCGTGAGGCTGAACGTCGGAGAAACTCAAGCGGAAGGTGAAGGAAAAAGCAAGAAGGCTGCCGAACAGGATGCCGCCAGAAAAGGCCTTGAACTTTTGAAATCTGATGGGTAATCCCAGATCAACCCGCCGTCCTTTTATCATTCCTATTTTTTTACCCCATGCCGGGTGCCCGCACCAATGCGTTTTCTGCAATCAGACATCCATTACCGGCGTCAGGCGGGACATGGTTTCTCCCGAAAACGTGGAACGACAGATCCTTGAATTTCTCGAATATAAGGGAAATGACCGCCGGCCGGTTCAGGTCGCATTTTACGGCGGAAATTTTTTAGGCCTGGAAGAAGATTATATCGAACGTCTTTTGAATGTCTCGACAAAATTCGTAAAGAATAAAGAAATTGACGCCATTAGATTTTCCACACGACCGGATACCATTGACCGTGATCGGATTGAAATTATAAAGAATTATCCGGTTACAACCGTTGAAATCGGGGCGCAGTCCATGGATGATCGGGTGCTGGCCATAGCCAAGCGGGGGCATTCTGCTTCTGATACACAACGGGCGGTGATACTGTTAAAAGATCGGCACTATCAAATCGGCCTGCAAATGATGGTGGGATTGCCGGAAGAGGATGAAGCCGGTTCTCTGTCCACAGCATACCGAATTGGCGAACTTGAACCTGATTTTGTCAGGATATATCCAGCCATTGTCCTTAAAAACAGTTTGCTTGCCAGGTGGTATGAAAATGAAACGTATCGTCCCTGGTCCCTTGAACGATCCATTGCCCATGTCAAAACACTTTACCTGTTTTTCAAAAAAAAGAATATTCCCGTGATCCGCATGGGACTTCAGGCTTCGGAATATCTTGACAGCGGTGCCGCTGTTTTGGCCGGGCCGTATCATCCGGCATTCGGTCACCTGGTTCATTCAGAAATCTTTCTGGATATGGCCACGGCAATTCTTGAAAAGGAAAAAGTCTTACATGACAAAATTACCCTGAACGTTCATCCACACAGCATTTCAAAAATGAGGGGTATGAAAAACAGTAATGTGGAAATATTGAAAAAAAGATTTCAACTCCAATCCCTCAAAATTGTCCCGGACCCTTCCCTGGGTGAAGACAGATTGGCAGTCTCACCATGAGGCCATCATAGTTCAACCCCATGTCTACGTAATAAAGGGGTTTGCTTCCTCGTGTAACGATACGGTTGGAGTGGCTTCGTTATTTCAATGATTTAGCAGTGGGGGAGACCGCAGCTCCCGCATGTTTTTCGCGGGAGAACGCGGAGGGGGCAGGAATGCCACCGCTGCTAAGTCATTGACATGACCAGGCACGTTGACACCGGAATAAAGCGGGGAAGCAAACCCCTAGAATTTGTAAAGGATAATTTATAATCCGTCGATAATGTCGAGGATCTTTTTTGAAGTGTATTCCCCCACGTCTGCCAGAGCGTCTATGGGCAAAAATGAAATGGCGTTGTTTGAATAAAGGCAGGTGACAGAAGCCGGAAAATCTTCATCAGCTTCATAAAAAATATAGCAAAGGGCGATTTTCGGAAGCGGGTAAACCATGAATGAAAAATCTCCGCCGGTACCTACTGGGGCCTTGCAGCCATTGAACATTTCAATGATCCGGTCGGTGGATGTCTGGATTTTTTCAACATAAGGCACCAGAATCTGCTGGGTATGGGTCACAAAAGCACCGGCATACGGCATGCTGTTGGGAAGATCTTTGAAGGCTTTCAGCGGCTCCACCAAACATGTTTCGAGGCCTGCATTCAGCGCATAAAGGGAAATCAGAATCCCGATCACGCCGGTCTGCCGAACTTCACCTAAGAAGATGCCATCGGATCGAATCTCACATGTGTCCCCAAAGGCTTCAAATAAAAATGAATCGGCATTCTGCTTTGCGGGCAAAGCCCCGGCAAGATCCGCCGGGAGATTCTCGTATAGTTTTTCAAGATTATCCTGAACAATTTTAGCATAGTTG
>DNGT01000038.1 GCA_003486165.1 Desulfobacteraceae bacterium | reverse complement strand
ATAGTAAAGTTGATAATAAAATTTTGTCTTTTCTAAAAAAAGGGCAAAATGAGAACGAGCATATGCCGCAGGACAGGATAAAAAAAACGTCCCACGGCATTGATTCCCTCTCTTTTATTAAACATGGTATTCATTTCCATAATGATAGATTTAATCTTAAATTTAGTCCTGAAAAACCTGGTCCTATGGGCCATAAATCTTTACCTTTTGTCATTTCTCATTGCGAGCTTATACTGGAAGCTGTCGGCAAGTGCTTGCCAGCTGGCTTCAATAATGTCTTCGGAAACACCGATGGTGCTCCAGATATGGTCGTGCTCCCGCGACTCAATAAAGACCCTTACCCTTGCTGCAGTTCCCTTGCGCCCATCGATGACCCGGACTTTAAAATCGATCAGGCGTATGGCGTCCAGGTCCGGATAAAATTTGTCAAGTGCCTTGCGAAGGGCATTATCCAGGGCGCTGACCGGGCCATCTCCTTCAGCGGCGGTGATTTCGTCTTTGCCCCCCACCGAGATCTTGATGGTGGCATGGGCTGTACAGGGCCGATCCTCGTCTTTCTCGATGGTGACCCGGAAGGATTTTAAATCAAAAAGCGGCTGAAACTGATCGGTAAATTTCTCGAGCAGAATCTTAAAGGATCCGTCGGCAGTGTCAAACTGGTATCCATCCTGTTCCATCTTTTTTATTTCTGTAACGATCTTACGGCTGTCAGTTCCGTTGGCCCCAAGCTCGATCCCNNTCCGGGGGAACACACGGGCGGTTCATCTTTAGCTGGAGAATCGGCATGATCGAGGTCAGATCGGCATTGCCGCATCGCTCTCCATATCCGTTGATGGTTCCCTGGACCATTACCGCGCCGGATTGGACGGCTTCGATGGAATTGGCCACAGCCAGATTGCTGTCGTTATGGGTATGAATCCCGATCTTGAGCGGAAGCGAATCCTTTTTTGCAGCGTATTTTTTTGAAAACGCCTTTCGAACCTCGTCAATAATCGATTTGATTTCAATGGGAAGGGAACCGCCATTGGTGTCGCACAGTACGATGTATTCTGCTCCGGCATCAAAGGCGGCCATCAGTGTCTTTAGGGCATAATCCGGATTTGCTTTGAACCCGTCAAAAAAGTGTTCAGCATCATAGATCACCTCCCGATCACCGTTTTTCAAATATTCGACAGAATCGGTAATCATGGCAAGATTTTCTTCGAGGGTATTGCTCATGACTTGCTGAACATGAAGATCCCATGTTTTTCCAAATATGGTCACCGAAGGGGTTTTGGCTTTTAACAGTGCCTGCAAGTTCGGATCATCTCCCGGGTCAATGCCGGGTTTGCGTGTTGATCCGAAGGCCGTTATCCGCGCGGTTTTGAATTTCTTCTTCTGGGCCAGATCGAAAAATTCCATATCTCTGGGATTGGATCCCGGCCAGCCGCCTTCGATGTAATGTATGCCGAAATCATCCAGGCTTTTTGCGATCTGTATTTTTTCCTTGGCACTAAAACTAATGTTTTCTCCCTGGGTTCCATCCCGCAAGGTCGTGTCATAAAGTACGATCTGTTCCATATCTTATCTCCTATGCATTACCGGTTTTCCGGCCTTAATGCCCTTACCGCAGCTCCGGCCTGCCACATTTCGGAATTTTTGAGTACGTCGAGTTCTTTTTNNGCCTCAAGGACCCTTTTGGTTTCAACGCCGGACACAACCCTTTCGTAGAGTTCGTCAAAAAGAGGGGCCACAGCATCACGAAACTTCGGTTTCCAGTCCAGGGCGCCCCGCTGGGCGGTGGTACTGCAGTTCGCATACATCCAGTCCATGCCGTTTTGCGCCACAAGGCGGATCAGGCTCTGGGTAAGTTCTTCCACTGTTTCGTTAAAGGCCTCACTCGGGGTGTGTCCATGTTTTCGCAGGACATTGTACTGGGCTTCCATCACTCCGGCCAGACAGCCCATTAAAACACCACGTTCGCCGGTAAGATCACTGTGAACTTCTTTTTCAAAAGTGGTGGGAAAGAGATAGCCCGACCCGATGGAAATTCCCAGTGCCAGCGTTCTTTCCTTGGCGCGACCGGTAAAGTCCTGGTGAATTGCAAAACTCGAATTAATGCCGCTGCCGTCCAGAAAGTTGGTCCGAACGGTTCGGCCCGATCCCTTTGGGGCTACCAGGATGACATCTACGTCTTCAGGGGGAATAATACCGGTTTGTTCTTTATAGACAATGGAGAAACCATGTGAGAAATAGAGTGCATCTCCTTTGTTGAGGCATTTTTTAATCTTTGGCCAGACCGCAACCTGACCGGCATCTGAAAGCAGATATTGGATAACGGTTCCCTTTCGGGCCGCTTCTTCGATGGAAAAAAGGGTTATTCCGGGAACAAAACCGTCTTGTACGGCACGGTCCCAGGATTTGCTTTTTTCACGCTGACCGACAATGACGTTGATTCCGTTATCTTTCATATTTAAGGCCTGCCCCGGTCCCTGAACGCCGTAGCCCAAAACGGCAACGATTTCGTCCTTGAGAACTTCTCTGGCTTTTTCCAGAGAAAATTCTTCTGATGTAATCACTTCTTCTTCTATTCCGCCGAAATTAATTTTGGCCATCTTGTTCTCCTTCATAATTGGATAAAAGGATTCGAGGATTCAAAGATTCAAGGGGTCAGGTGTCAGGGAATAGTGATTGGTAAACGATAAACAGTGAACTGTTAACTGTTCACTATTCACCATTTACTATTGACCGTTCACAATTCACTGTTCACATTTGTTTTCAAAGCTTTCTCACTCGAACCCTTGAATCCTTGGCCCCTTATCAATAGTTATTATTTCGAATTTCTGAACAGTGCAATCATTCCTGTTCTGGCGATCTCTTTTATGCCGATGGGTTTTAAAAGGTTTAAAATCGCCTTCAATTTGTCCTCGTCGCCCGTGACTTCAATGGTGTAATGTTCAGGACCCACGTCAACAACCTTGCACCTGAAAATGTCCACGGTTCTTAATATTTCGGCACGATGTTCCGGCTTGGCGACCACCTTTATAAGGGCCATTTCTCTCTGGACATATTCCTTTCCGGTAAGATCGTGAACCTTGATGACATTGATGAGCTTGTTCAGTTGTTTCTCAATCTGTTCGATAATCGGGGGTTCCCCTATCGTGACCAGCGTTATCCTCGATACCAGCGGGTCCATGGTTTCGGCAACACACAGGCTTTCAATGTTAAATCCCCGGCCGCTGAACAATCCTGCTATTCTTGAGAGAACACCGGGTTCATTATCCACTAGAATCGAAAGTATATGTTTTTCTTCTGTCATGGTTCATATCCTTATTTTAAGAAACAGGGTTGACGATTTTTAACCAGGTATTTAAAAAAACGATTTTACACCAAAAGCATTTCAGTAACCGGGGCTCCAGCCGGAACCATCGGATAAACGCACTCTTCCTTTTCCACCACAAAATCCNNGCCGAGATAGCCGTTGTTGAGAATAACGATTTTTACGGGAAGACCGTTTTGCACCGCGGTCGTCATTTCCTGTATGTTCATCTGGATACTGCCGTCACCGGCAATATCGACCACCAGCTTATCGGGACAGGCGAGTTGCGCGCCGATAGCGGCCGGTAAACCAAACCCCATACACCCCAGGCCTCCTGAAGTAATGAAATGGTTGGGTTTGTCATAGTGATAATATTGAGCCGCCCACATTTGGTTTTGTCCCACCTCGGTGGTGATAATGGCTTTGCCTTTGGTCAGTTCATACAGTTTTTCCACAACGTATTGCGGCTTGATAACGTCTGTCTGTTTATAAGCAAGCGGCTGAGTGTCTTTCCATCGCTGAATCTGATCCAGCCATTTTTTTCGCTTTTTCTCGAGATCGCCAAGGTCTTCCTTGTCCAGCAGCTTGTTCAGTTTGGCCAGCGTGATTTTACAGTCTCCGACAACAGGGGCTGTAACCGGGATATTTTTGCGTATGGACGTGGGATCTATATCGATGTGCACAATTTTGGCGTTGGCTGCAAATACATCTGTTTTTCCGGTAACGCGGTCGTCAAACCGGACGCCGATGCCGATCAAAAGGTCAGATTCACCGGTGCACATGTTGGCCCGATACGTTCCGTGCATGCCGATCATGCCCAACCACAATGGGTCTGTTCCCGGAAATCCCCCGAGGCCCATCAAAGAAGTGGTCACCGGGATTCGGGTTTTATGGGCGAGTTCCGTAAGTTCTTTGGCAGCTCCTGAAAGAATGACACCGCCCCCGGCAAAAATCATCGGTTTTTTGGCAGCCTTGATCAGCGACACCACTTTGTGAAGCTGTTTAACATTGGGGCTGTATGTCGGGTTGTAAGACTTCAGTTCTATTTTTTGAGGAGGCTTGTACTCTATGGCATTGACGGAAACATTTTTCGGGATATCCACCAAAACAGGTCCCGGACGACCGGTCCTGGCAATTAGAAATGCTTCCTTGATAATTCTGGCAAGATCTTCGGTTCGTTTGACCAGGTAGTTGTGTTTGGTGCACGGACGGGTAATCCCCACGGTGTCGACTTCCTGAAAGGCATCGTTGCCGATCAGATGCGTGGGCACCTGACCGGTAAATATAACCACGGGTATGGAATCCATATAGGCCGATGCAATGCCGCTGACCGTGTTGGTCGCACCCGGCCCTGATGTTACCAGACAGACACCGACACGGCTGCCGGCCCGGGCATAACCGTCGGCCGCATGCACGGCACACGCCTCCTGACGAACAAGGACGTGCCGGATGTTTGTTTTTTCCAGTTCATCGAAAATATCGATGACAGCTCCACCCGGATATCCAAAAATAATCTCAACCCCCTCCTCCTGTAATACCTTCATCATAATTTGTGCGCCTGTGAGTTTCATGTTTCGTCCTTCCTTATTTCTATTGATGGTTAATTAAATACCATAATCTATCAACTATACTGTTCTTTCCAGCTTTGTTATGCAGGTATGTGAAAATATATATTCACCGCCCATTCGCTCCGCTCATTAGAGCCGCAGAGAACACAGAGGTTAATTATTTTATTGTTTTCCGTTGAGAGGACGGAAAACAATAAGAAACATGCCTTGCGGGCATTTAGAACCGAAAAAATATCGCTTAGCTATTGATTTTTTTCTTTTGCCGTCCTCTCAACGGCAAAAGAAAAGTATCTCTTCTTTGCGCTCTTCGCGCTTCTGCGGTAAAAAATTTTCAGTTAAAGAAATTATTTATCTGACCACCGCCCCTTTACTTGCCGATGACACCATCTTTGCATAACGGGCCATGTACCCGTGGGTTATTTTGGGCGGCGGGGGAGACCATTTGGACAACCGGTCCTTGATCTCGCTGTCCGGCACTTTGAGCGTCAATGTTTTGGCCGGAATATCGATAGCAATCAAATCACCGTCTTTAACGATGGCGATGGGTCCTTTTTGCATGGCCTCCGGTGATATATGCCCGATGGCCGCGCCCCGGGTCCCGCCTGAAAAACGGCCGTCTGTGAGAAGTGCCACGTGGGCATCCAGTTTCATGCCGGCGATGGCCGATGTCGGTGTCAGCATTTCCCGCATGCCCGGACCGCCCATGGGCCCTTCATACCGAATTACGATAACATCCCCCTTTTTTATTTTGCCGCCCATGATGGCCTGACCAGCTTCTTCCTCGGAGTCAAACACCCGAGCCGGGCCTTCATGACGCAGCATTTCATCCAAAACAGCAGACTGCTTTACGACACCACCTTCAGGGGCCAGGTTTCCAAAAAGAACCGCAAGACCGCCCTCCTCATGGTAAGGGTTGGTGGTTGATCGGATGACGGTGTTGTCCATGATGCTCGAATTTTTTATATTTTCTCCCACGGTTTTGCCGGTGACGGTGAGACAGTCTGTTTTAATCAGGTCTGCGACGGACAGTTCTTTCATGACGGCCTGAATGCCGCCCGCCCGGTTCAGGTCTTCCAGGTGGTGCGGTCCGCCGGGACTCAGGGAGCACAGGTGAGGCGTGGCTTCACTGATGTCGTTGATCAGATCGAGATCGATGGAAACGTTTGCTTCCATTGCCAGGGCAGGGAGGTGAAGCACGGTGTTGGTGGAACATCCAAGTGCCATATCCACGACCAGGGCATTCTGAAAAGCCTGTTCGGTCATAATCTTTGACGGCGTTATATTATTTTCCAAAAGCTTGATGATTTGCATGCCCGCTTCCTTGGCCAGGCGTATACGGGCGGACATGACCGCAGGAATCGTGCCGTTTCCCGGAAGGCCCATACCCACGGCTTCGGTCAAACAATTCATGGAATTGGCCGTGAACATACCGGCACAGGACCCACAGGTGGGGCACGCAGCATCTTCAATCTGGCAAAGCTGATCTTCGGTCATATCGCCAGAGAGCACGGCACCCACGGATTCAAACACCGTAATTAAGTCAATTTTGTCAGCGCCTCCGATTTTTTCCGGATGTTTACCGGCCAGCATAGGTCCCCCGCTGATGACGATGGCTGGCAGGTCGAGACGGGCGGCTGCCATCAGCATACCCGGAATAATTTTGTCGCAGTTTGGAACCAAAACCAGGGCATCAAATGCATGGGCCGTTGCCATGACCTCGATGGAATCGGCGATCAGTTCCCGACTTGCCAGAGAGTACTTCATACCTTCATGATTCATGGCAATGCCGTCGCAAACTCCGATGACGCCGAATTCAATGGGAGTTCCACCCGCCATATAGATCCCTGCCTTGACCGCTTCCACGATATTGTCCAGGTGAATGTGGCCGGGGATGACGGCATTGACGGAATTGGCAATGCCGATGAGAGGTCGTTTGATTTCTGCATCCGTGTATCCCATGGCTTTAAAGAGGGAACGGTGGGGTGCCCGTTCCACCCCTTTTTTTACCAGGTCGCTTTTCATAGGCTCTGTCTCCTCAAAAAAAAACCGTTATCAGCTTTGGGCTGATAACGGTTTTTGTTTTTTTGGCTTGGTCGGAAAATCAGGCCATTATCAACCCTGTGCCTCGCAGCAGATAAGTACATCTACTACGAGGAGAATAATAAGGCTAATAAGGTTGTTAATGGCTAAAATATTTTTCATCATGACCTGCATATTGATATTAGAGTTTCGTATCTAACTGTTCTTATGTGCATTGTCAAGCTTTTTCTTTTACGGTGTATCTAAAGGGATTTTTACTCCCATCTCGTTTTTTAGGAGGTTTACTCATTTTTGTATGGGTTTCATTTGTTTGTTAGTATATTAAATATGTAATAAAATCATCCCATTAATCTGCACCAAGCATATGTGATAATTCATATGTTTTCAATTTTGTCAAAGATAAGTGGGATTTCAAAACTAGTAAATTACTTTGAAAGTAAAACATTTCCCAATCAGGAAAAAATATTAAAAACAACCATACAGGTTGGAATAGAAAGGTATAGAAAATGTGCTTTAATATTTATGGATAACGAAGGTTTGTATGTAAGCGTTAAGATGATATTCAAAAGTTACCCCCGTTATTTTTATTCCATGGTCGTCTATCAGAGAAACTAAAAAAGAAAGATTATATGTTCGGAAAGCGATACAACTATATTTTAGAGATTCAACGCTACTTTCTATAAAATTTATTAAACTGATATTAATGTAAATTAAGACAGATAGCTTGATCAGACCTCAATTGATTCTGGATGCAAAAAAAAACAGGTTAGGTTTATTTGAAAAAAATATGACGGATAGAGTTGTAATGCGGAAAAGCTGAATTACTTTAGATTATCACCCTGCCGAAATGCGGCGGGGTGTTTTTTTACATAATCGCACAACGTCTTAAAAAAACTCTGGAGATAAAAAAATGACAGACATTTCAAAAATTACACTGTATAGCGGCGGCCACAAGGGGGCTGAGGCGGAATTTGGCAAACTTGCCGAGGCCTGGCAAATAAAAGAGGTGAATATATCATTTGAAGGGCACAATCCCGAGCGCACCCGGGGGGTCCGGGTATTGAACCTGGAAGAGCTGAAAAAGGGCGATGTCAGTATGGAAATTGTGTCCAAACTGATGAAACGCACTTACTCACGGACGGATAAGATCCGAAAAGTCATCCAGTCCATTTTTCACATGGTTAATAACGGCCACCATGTCATTGCGGTCGGCTGGATACAGGCTGACAACACCGTCAAAGGGGGAACCGGCTGGGGGGTCGAGTTGGCAAAACTATTTAACCGCCCGCTGAGCGTCTATGATCAGGAACGAAAGGGGTGGTTTTCCTGGGAGAACAGCCAATGGGTTGAGAGCACACCGGTGATTACCTCAGATACATTTGCNNCAAAATAGGGATATGACCGCAACAACCTGTTACATGTAATATAAGGTTCAAGATTCGGAATTTTGGATTTTAAAATTCGGTGAAGGAAGAGAAGTTCCTATATAAATCCTCAGAGAAGGGCTAAACGGGCGCTGAACTATCCATTGACAAGTGTTGCTCTGCGTAAGCTTCGCAACACTTGTAAGTGGCGGTTAGCTTAAACGTTGATGCTGTATGATTATTGAAATCTCTATGCTAGATTCGAAAATTAATTGCTCACACCCGGTGAACACATACAAAAATGTCACGTAGGATTTGTAATCCTCAGTAAAACAAGAGATGGCTTTGATGAAAACATACGTCCACGGATACTCGAAAAAAGAATCAAACAGATTAGCCGATTGATGCGTTGGTAAATCTTGGAAAGATATTAAGTAAAGGTTGATTCGAGCAAACCCGATTTTGTAG
>DNGT01000003.1 GCA_003486165.1 Desulfobacteraceae bacterium | reverse complement strand
GCGGATTTTAGATTCTCATCATCCTGCCAATCTTCGCCCCATTCTTCGGCTGCCACAGATTCCTTGGCCAGGACATCGAGTGTTACCGCCTGAACTTTTCGATAAACTTCGGTGTAATTTTTTTTGTGACCATTAACCGTTAACAGATCATTTTCAATGGAGATACCGAAAAGCCTTTCGTTTTCTTCCAGATAGGGCAAAATAAGTTCCCAATCCTCAGGGCTCAGTGCAACGAACTCACCACCGTTCAACTGATCGATCACAACTTTATGATCAGGATCTCTCAAGTAGATAGCGCCTCCTGAAGCCAAAGAAAAAAGATTGGAGCCGGGGTAAGGGGTAGGCTGATCGATGATATTGGCGTCTTCATCGAATTCAATGCCGTTGAGGATGATAAAACCGCCGCCTTTCAAGGGGTCGCCGGCCATAAACGATTCCGCCAGATAATCAAGACAGGTGCCGTTGATAACCACCCGGGGATGACCCACGGCATTGATCAACGGGCGACCGGCAGCATTGCCCAGCACATACACATCCCCGCCCTTGGCGCCATACATAAACGTCTGGCCCACATCGCCATGAATGACAAGTTTGCCGCGTTTCATGATCTGCCCCAGTTGATCTTGGGCATTCCCGTGAACATATATTTCCAGCCCGTCGATACCCGAAGCCAGATAATCGCCGGAGCTGTCATAAACATCAATTTTTACGTCGTCGGAGTCTTTTGACAGGCCGCAGCCGCAGAAGCGTTGTCCCTTATACCCGTAACAAATGAATTGTTTCCATCCAAGTTTATAGGCAGCACATAGAAAACGCGAGTCACAATCTTTTCCTTCAGGCTGAAAATCTCTGGCATTGATCACCAAAACTTTTTCATCATCTAAAGGAGAACGTAATGTATTTCGTTTTTCCCAATCAATGTAACGATATCGGCTGGATGTATTTTGATTCAAATCCGGCGATGCATTAAAAATAGACGTCAGGCTCTCTTTTACGATTTGCAAGATGGCGCTGCGCTTCTTGTCTCCGGTGGGAAAACGACGGTCCATGAGATGGGTCAGGATCTCTATGGTTTTAGACTTGTCCTTGTCATTATTTCGCGCGACTTTTTCGAGTTCTTTTGAAAAATACCTGATGGATGTGTAATCCCAATCCATCATCTGACGGCAGCAATGCCGCTTAAAATCAGACAGGTCATCAAGCACCAGCCCGTCTTTCAATGCCATGGTCATGTCTTCGGCATTTTTCGGTGCGGAAAGTTCAGGTGTTATTTTATAAGGTTTCTGATGGTCCGGCGTTTTGACAACGTCGCCGAATTTGTTGGTGCAGATCAATTTTTTAGATCCATCTCCCTTGCCGGCGTCTTTGACGGTAAAAATAAACGCACCGCCATCGGTGGCACTTCCGCCACGTGCATTCCAGTATTTGTCGGCAATGGGGCAAAAGCGGCTGTCCTCGGCGGCAAGATTCTGTAAAGTGGCATCAATGGCCTGTTTTTCCGAACATATCAGGCCGATCTGGACGTCNNCGGTAAATATGCTGTTTTTCAGGCGACAGCAGATCGAAATCATATTCAGAAGTGGGCGCCAGGGCTTCAATGATATACTCCATTGGATACTCAAACGTTCGGTTAAAGAGGTCTAAAAGCAGAACAGAGACTTCGGTATCTGTTAAAAACTGCGGAAAAATATTATGCTGTTTTAAGTATTCGCTCACCGCATGGTAGTTGGCAAAGTCGCCGTTGTGGACCAGCGCTTCATCCAAACCGATAAAAGGATGTGCTCCTCCGGGATGCCAGACCCTTCCCTTGGTGGGGTAGCGCTGGTGGGCAATCCATCCGTGAGCTTTAAAATCTTCCATACAGTAGTACTGGGTTGCCTGTTCGGCATACCCCACGATTTTTAAAATCATCATATTGCGACCGTGGGACAAAACAAAGGCCTGCTTTTCCCCTAAAGACGCATAAAACTTCTGGTTTAATCGAAAGGTGTTTTGGTAGATAAATTCATCTTCAGCTCGTCTGGGATCCAGATCCTGAAGGGAATTTTCGGCAATAAAACGATCCAGAACATTCGGTTTTACCCGTATAAAATAGCGCCAGACATCCGGAGGCTTGACCTCTAAACCTTCTATTTCCCTGTAGTCATAAAGAGTGGGGATACGTTCTGCTTTATGAACTTCCATAAAGGGTTTAATGGCCGATTCTTCCACATCCGGCCGGGAAGAAGGATCAAGAATGGCGACTTGAAGCAGATAATGGGTGTCCAGGATTTTTTGGCTAACGCCCAAATTTTCTGCGGAAAGCCCCACGGCAGCAATACCTCCGCCTTTGCCGTTTCCACGGTTATGCATCTGAACCGATGGCTCATAAATATGACGGCCCCGAACAGGGATGGATGAAATAAAACCGGTAACACCGCACCCGCCCTCTTCAGCAGGCTTTTTAGAAGGAATGTCGTCATGGGGCAGACGGGCCCGGGATTTCAGTATGTTTTTAATTGTTGAATCCATATAGTGAAACATTATTCGTACCTCAATTATTTCAGTGGTCGGGGAGTTTTTATTTGTTCAATCGCTCCATGGATAATGCTTTTTCTCAAACCGTGTAATCACGCCGAAGGCGGATAAAACTCATGGTTAAAGGATCGTAAAGAAAGAATTTGGTCGCCTTGATATAATTTAATTTTTTCTGAAAGAACTCGTGGNNGATAAACGATTGAAGACAATACCTTCACATGACCTCGAATCCATGAAGGTTTTTTCATAACGTTCCCTAATCCACTCAAACAGCTTCCAGCAAAAATTAAATCATACCTGCGGCTCTTTTAGCACCGATTTATTTTAAAAACCTAAACAGCTTAAAAAAGATGATCCATTCCGCCCCCGCTATCCGAGCCTAACGCCGGGATTGGGCAAAAGGGGATGTTTTTCAAAGGTTTCATATTATAAGTTCTGCTTGTGGTGCCGGCTGATATTTTGATCTTTCTTCTTCATCCAGATAATCGAGATGGACCAGAAGATCGGATCGGCCCACCAGTTCTTTGATGCTTTTCAGGCCGTATTGTCTTAGAATTTCACACCACTGTTTTCGCCAGGCCATGTACATGTTTACAATTCGCTGAGTGGCCCAATCTTCGCCAATCATGATACCCAGTTCATGATCCGTAGTTGCGATGCCTCGGGCACAACCCCGGCCGCTTTCGCAATGACCGCATCGAACACATTCCAGGGCAACCAGTTCCGCAGTTCCGATAACCGCCCCGTCCGCCCCCAGTGCAATGGCCTTTGCCACGTCCAGTGCATTGCGAATGCCGCCGCTGGCAATCAGGCAGACTTTGTCTCTAACGCCTTCGTCCTTCAAGAAATTGTGCACCTTGGGGATGGCGTACTCAATGGGCATGGCAATGTTCTTTTTTGCAATGTCCGGGGCAGCACCGGTTCCGCCGTAACTGCCGTCTAAATGAACAACATGGGCTCCGGCATAGTAGCTGCCAACTGCCACCATGTCCACATCCGTTGGTGTGGAAACTTTGACAGACACGAGTACGCGTGGATTGATTTCCTTTATCCAGTCCACATGTTTTTTATGATCTTCCACAGAATAGACGCTGTGAAACGGAAACGGCGAAAAGAGAGCGTTCCCCACCACCGTTTCCCTCATGGCTGCAACTTCGGGGGTCACCTTATCACCCAGCAGATGGCCACCCAATCCAGGCTTGGCGCCCTGGGCATATTTGAATTCCACCATGGGGGCATGCAAGATGGTTTCTTCTCTTACCCCGAATAAACCGGTGGCAATCTGGGTGATGACATGCTCGGCATATGGAACCAATTCATGGGGATAACCGCCTTCTCCCGTGCAGGTCAATGTGTTCAGTAGTTTTGCTGCCCGTGCTCTAGCTACCATGACCGACAGTGCAGTGGAGCCGTAAGACATGCCGCCGCCGTAACANNCGCCGAAGCGTCAGGGCCTGTTCCGGACAACGGTCTATACAGAAAAAATCATTTTCTTTGCATTTAAAGCCGATACATTTGTAATCTTTGGGGCGTAAAGGTTTTGAGTAGATGTCATATCGCGGATGCACNNGCACTTGAACGGTTTTCGGGAATTTAAAGTGAATGTTATTTTTCTTCATGGTTTATTTTAATCCTGCTATTTTTCTTTTACCGAATATGGGGCCGAAACTTTCCATTTCCAGATCCTCAAACCACATGGAGCGGCCGACCTCACCCCTGAGTCTTCTGGCCTCCCGGATTCCCATGGCGCCCATCACTTCGATGAGCTGGTTGTGCCATGCGCCCATCAGATTAATCATTCTCTGACTGCCCCATTGGGGATCTATGGTATTGTCTATTTTTGCAGGGCATGACAGATCTTTTCGACAACGGTAACACAACCTGCATTCCAAAGCGATGAGAAGGGGGAAGTCCACAATGACACCGTCGGCACCGCAAATAATGGATTTGGCCATGTGCTCGGCCATGGCGATTCCACCCGAAAATACCAGGTTGATTCTTTGCCTGACAAAACCATTTACGAGCTTTAGATGAACCTTTCGAATCATTTCATTTAAAAACCGGGGATGTTCGGCATTCAGCTCGTTACCGTATTCGTCTGCATAAAAATGAAGCGTGTCCACCTCCAAAGCCGAAAGTTTCAAAGCACGGGATGCAGCATTGGCATCCATGGGAATGCGGATCATCAGAACAATATCCGATTTTATTTTNNGTTGGCACAGGTGAAACTAGGAATCAGATTCCGGGCATACGGCAAAAGGGAATCTGAATAATCTTCAGGTCGAATGATCAGGAAAGTGTCGAGAACCTGGGCTGCCCTGGCCGCTGATTCAACAATAGGTGGGTTGATAATCAGGCTTTTCGGCATCTGAAACATTAACGGAACAGGAATCTCTATAATCGGAAGTGTTTCTGAGGCCAAGGACATGTCGTCATTGAACTTTAAGGGAGATGTTCTGCGGGAAATTTCGATACACGTATTGATGTACTCCCGGCCATGGATGCCGTCCCTTGTAGGTCGGACAATTTCAGACATGTCAGTCCACATGGAATCGAAACCAAGACCCACAAACGGGCCCCGATAACCTGCTCCTGACACCGGAATCTTTCCGGTATGGGCCTGATACCAGAGCCTGTGGATGATATCGGCACGCCAATAATTATCTCCCAACGTACGGTATTCCGGATTTATCACCCGGGAAAAAATGCCTCTTGTGCATTCCTGGACACAACGAAAACAACTGTGGCAGGCATATAGGTATTCAGGTTCGCCCATNNCCGGCGCAGTCCTCCCGGAACTCAACCGTGGCATACTTGCCGATGGGATGGTGCCTTGGAGCAGCGGTTTTAATGGGTATATGATACTTCTTGGGCATAGAACTCTCCTATTTGAATACAAGCCGTCTCAAAAATACATCAAACGCTCAATTACCAGGTTGCGAGCCTCTTCAAAATGCTCACATACTCTCATGTATGCTCCGCTTTTTCATATGTTACACATTGACGCCTACGGCATCTCGCGCTTTGTCCTTGAACGTAATCTGCATTTTTGAAATGGCTTGTTAATAGATGCTCAATCATCAATCGGATATCATCAATCATCAGGGTCTCGGCATCAAGCCGGCCGATTCGACGATTTCTCCAACAATGTCCTCCCATTCAATGGCCATGATATGAACCCCATGAACCCCTTTAATGTCACGCAGTTCGGCGATGGTTTCCAGACATATTTTAAGGCCCTCTTCCACCGCCTTTTCCTTGGGGACGCCCGCCATCCGATCGATCACCGCTTCGGGCACATCCATTCCAGCCACCTTGTTGTTCATAAATTTTGCCATTCCGGCAGATTTTAAAGGGGTGACGCCGCCAAGGATATGAACCTTTTCGGTCAGGCCCTCTTCCCTGGCCATTTTCATCCATTCCTTGAAGCGATCCATATTATAAATACACTGGGTCTGAATGAAATCAGCACCCGCATCGATTTTTTTGGCCAGGCGAATCACGCGATATTCAAAAGGATCGGCAAACGGATTGGCCGCGGCGCCGATGAACATTCGGGGCGGATAATTCAAATCAAAACCGCTCATGTCCTTGCCTTCATCCCGCATGGTTTGAACGGTTCGGATGAGATTCATGGAATCAATATCGAAAACATTCAAGGCATCCGGTTGGCTGCCGAAGCTCTGGTGATCTCCGGAGAGGCATAAAATATTTCTGATACCCAAGGAGTAGGCCCCCATAATATCCGATTGCAATGCGATTCTATTTCGGTCTCGGACAACCATTTGCATTACCGGCTCCAGACCCATCTTCAAAAGATGCACACATGCCGCAATGCTGGACATTCGTACAATGGCGGTCTGATTGTCGGTGACATTAACAGCATCAACATATCCGTTTAATACTTCGCCTTTTTTACGGATAACCTCAGGATTAGCACCCCGTGGCGGACCGCATTCTGCGGTAACGGCAAATTCTTCTTTTGCTAAAATTTCCTGCAGTTTGCTGATAGGTTTTTCGCTCATATCATATGATCCTCTCTCACCATTTTTCTTGGGCCGCCTGAAAGGCTGGTTTGCCAGTTTTTGGGGGGAACATAGACCCTTAGATTCTCCATTTGACCCAATATCCTGAGCCGCTCGATGATCATTTGCCAGGCACAATCGGTTTCGGGATTGACCTCGCATTTACCTTTCTGTGATCCGCCGCACGGACCGTTTAAGAGCTTTTTGGCACATCGAGTCACCGGACAAATTCCGCCGAATATAGCGAGTTTGCAATCCCCGCAGCCGGNNGCCCCTTCCTGGATGAATTCATCCTCACATTGGCGTTCCACGGTAAATTCTTCAATGTCGATTTCTTTACCGTCTTTTTTACAAGCCAGTCTTAGGGCAGATGCGAGTACAGCGACCTCGTCTTCACCTCCGGCGAAACACGTTTTCACACAGGTGCCGCATCCCATAATGAGAATTTTCTTATAAGGTGCGATGATTGTCTTGATTTCCGATATGGATTTTTGTTCTCCAACTATCATTGATCGACTCCATTTATACGGCCGGATTGGGACCCAACTCGGCCAGGTTTTTTAATACATCGTCTATTATTTGTCCGACGGTAATTTTATCTCCGGAGGAGATGTTGCTCAGAGACAACCGCTGACCGTTCAGTCCAATTTCATCCAGCAAGTTCCGGACCCATGCCACGCGTTTTTTTGCCCTGATGTTGCCCTCCAAAAACCGGCACTGTCCTTCGGGACAGACCAATACAACCACGGCGTCGGATCCGGCTTCAAATGCCCTTAGCAGGAAAACATCCTTGACCATGCTCGAGCAGGGCATCTTGACAGTTTTTATCTCACAATTGTCCCTGCCGGTTAAAAACACCTCAGCGGCATCTCCAAATGTGTTTATGCAGTGAAACAGTGTTATTTTGGGTTTATAATTTTCAGCCATCTACGCGTACCTAAATCCTTTTGCATTTTACACCCAACAACAAGTTTGCCATGAAATAACAGTGCATTGAAAAAAAAAGACGCCTTTATCCACTTGTTATGGAAAACGACGTCTTTGTCTTAAAAAGCTCCAGATTGGTGTTGCACAGCTTTGTGCGTTTTTACGTATGTTGCACAGCTTTGTGCATTTTTATATTACAACTAAAAATAAATACCATGAGTTTGTTTGTCAACAGAATTTTTTTATTATGTGAGTTTTGTTCAAAAAATACGCTTTATTTTAAACACCGCCGGAGAATTTGAGTGAAAAAAATTAGTGTCACTTAAAGGTTGAATTTTTAGTTTAGAACAACTATAGCGAGAGGAAAAAAAAATTTCAATTCTGCGACAAGGTGACATATCCAATTTGAAATACACTGTATGCAAATTCATTTGCCGAAGGGGGTTACATGGGTGGGTTATTTGGCGTTGTATCAAAGGATGATTGTACCAATGATCTGTTTTATGGAACAGATTATCATTCTCATCTCGGGACTAAACGGGGAGGGCTGGCGACAAAAAATTCCGAAGGATTCTCACGTTCCATCCATAATATTGAAAACAATTACTTTAGGTCCAAATTTGAATCGGATCTTCCCAACCTGCGTGGCAAGCAAGGGATCGGAGTTATCAGCGATTACGATGCACAGCCGTTGATCTTCAGGTCTCATCTGGGAAGATTTGGCGTTGTTACCGTCGGCAAAATAAACAACATCGACGAACTTGTTAAAAAAGCCTTTCGAAAAAAAATCCATTTTTATGAAACAAGTGGTGGGGATTTAAGCCCTACTGAGACAGTTGCAACATTAATCTGTGAAAAAGATTCTTTCGAAGAAGGAATACAGTATGCACAGGACCTGATTAAAGGTTCCTGCTCGATGCTTTTGCTTACAGAAACGGGTATTTATGCTGCACGTGACAAACTGGGAAGAACGCCGATTGTTATCGGCAAAAGGCATGATGCATATGCCGCTTCTTCGGAAACATGTGCATTTCCCAACTTAGGTTTTGAAGTGGACCGATACCTGGGGCCGGGTGAAATTGGTTTTATGACCGTGGATGGATATGAACAGAAAAAGAAACCCGAAAAAAAATTGCAGATTTGTGCATTTCTTTGGGTCTACTATGGTTATCCCGCGTCGAGTTACGAGGGAATTAATGTGGAAGCCGTCCGATACCGATGCGGTTCGGCATTGAGCAAAAATGATGATGTTGAAATCGATTTTGTTTCAGGAATCCCGGATTCCGGGACCGGACATGCCCTTGGTTATGCCAATGAGAAAAAGGTCCCTTACATAAGACCTTTCGTAAAATATACGCCGACATGGCCCAGAAGTTTTATGCCCCAGGACCAGAGCACCAGAGATTTAGTCGCAAAAATGAAACTCATCCCCATAAAGAAGCTGATCGAAGGAAATAGAATTCTTTTTTGTGAAGACTCCATTGTCAGGGGGACGCAGCTCCAGGAAAACATTCAGATATTATACGACCTTGGTGCAGTGGAGGTGCACATGCGTCCAGCCTGTCCGACCCTGATTTATCCGTGCGAGTTTCTTAATTTTTCCACATCGCGATCCACACTCGATCTTGCCGGAAGAAAAGCGATAAAAGAACTTGAAGGTAAAGAGGATATCAATCTGCATCAATACGCAACGTCGAATTCGGAAAAGAATATGGCAATGGTGGATCGAATTCGTAAACGGCTGGGACTGACATCCTTAAAATATCAAGAGCTTGAACATCTTGTGGACGCCATCGGTCTGCCAAAGGAAAAATTGTGTACTCACTGCTGGGATGGAAGTAGTTATTTCTAACCAAAATTTAACCGCTTCGTAAAAAGTTCAACTTCTGCGTTGCGCTGCATTCCTTGTCACTGAGGCGTACGATAAGTACTCCTCATTTCTCGGAAATTTCGCGCCTTGAATTTAAAGCTTTTTACTTTTTACGAATTCATCAAAATTTATACCCGAATATGGCTAAATATGATTTTTTACCTTAAAGGATTTATTTCGGCCTGCTGTTTAAAAGGGCTTTTTAGGAATATTAAGGGGTGAAACTTGAGTAATCTAAGACGAAATTCATTAATGTAAAGAGAAGGGAAAGGAATTGCGATGGGCAAACGTGAAGACATTAACAGTGTTTTAATCATTGGATCCGGACCGATTATCATTGGACAGGCATGTGAGTTTGATTATTCCGGCACCCAGGCCTGTAAGGCATTGCGCAGTCTCGGCTACAAGATCATACTGGTGAACTCCAATCCGGCAACAATTATGACCGACCCAGGAATGGCGGATGTCACCTATATTGAACCCCTTAATATCGAAGCGCTGACGAACATTATTGAGGCCGAACGACCGGATGCCCTCCTGCCGAATTTGGGCGGTCAGTCCGGCTTGAACCTGTCTTCAGAACTTTACAAAGCCGGTGTGTTGGATAAATACGGCGTTAAGGTTATCGGCGTGAACGTCGATGCCATTGAACGTGGGGAGGATCGCACTGCTTTCAAGGAGACCATGAATCGCCTTGGCATTGAAATGCCTAAAAGCCAGACGGTCAATAGCGTGGAAGACGCTGAGAAGGTTGCGGACAAGCTTGGCTATCCTGTTGTCATTCGGCCGGCATACTGCATGGGCGGAACAGGAGGAGGATTGGTGTATAATGTTGAGGAGCTTCGAACCATTGCCGCCCGGGGACTTGCGGCCAGTATCGTCCATCAGGTCCTGATTGAAGAATCGGTTCTGGGCTGGGAAGAACTCGAGTTGGAGGTGGTCCGGGATGCCAAGAACCAGATGATCACGGTCTGTTTCATTGAAAATGTCGATGCTATGGGCGTGCACACCGGAGATTCCTACTGCACGGCGCCCATGCTGACCATCGCTCCTGAACTTCAGGAGAAACTCCAAAAATATTCTTACGACATCGTGGAAGCCATCGAAGTTATAGGCGGGACAAACGTCCAGTTCGCCCATGACCCCAAGACGGGAAGGGTGGTCGTCATTGAGATTAATCCAAGAACTTCGCGCTCGTCGGCATTGGCATCCAAGGCTACGGGGTTCCCAATTGCTTTGGTATCTTCGCTTCTGGCCGGTGGTTTAACCATGGATGAAATTCCATACTGGCGGGATGGAACTCTTGAGAAATA
>DNGT01000374.1 GCA_003486165.1 Desulfobacteraceae bacterium | reverse complement strand
TCTGGGAACACCTTCCATTTCATAGAGGACTCTTCCGGGCCGAACGACAGCGACCCATCCTTCAGGAGATCCTTTTCCTTTTCCCATTCTGACTTCAGCAGGCTTTTTCGTAAACGGTTTATCCGGGAATATCTTTATCCACATCTTTCCGCCTCTTTTCACACGCCTTGTCATTGCGATACGTGCAGCCTCAATCTGCTTTGAACTGATTGTCCCGCACTCTACAGCCTGCAATCCAAATTCACCGTGATCGAGATGACATCCCCGATATGAAACCCCCTTCATCCTGCCTTTTTGCTGTTTTCGAAATTTTACCTTTTTTGGACTAAGCATCTCCTATATCTCCATTACGACATCGTTTGGTACCAAAAAAAAGTCAAAAACTAGCTTTTATTTCAACGGTCTGAACCTAACCGCCAATCGCTACCTTGTCTTTTTCTAAAATTTCTCCTTTAAAAATGAAAACCTTTATACCGATAATTCCGTATGTTGTGTTAGCTTCTACAAAACCGTAGTCTATATCAGCCCTTAGAGTATGTAGAGGTATTCGACCCTCTCTATACTGTTCGGTCCTCGCCATCTCGGCCCCGCCCAGCCGACCTGAACATATAATCTTTATACCCTCGGCACCAAATCGCATCGCGGATGAAATTCCCCGCTTCATTGCACGTCGAAATGCAACCCTTCGTTCAATCTGAAGTGCTATATTTTCAGCAACAAGCTGGGCATCAAGCTCAGGTTTTCTGACTTCCTGGATATCGATAATGACTTCATGTGAAACTATTCTTTCAAGTTCTTTTTTGAGTAACGCTATCTCAGCTCCCTTCTTCCCGATGACAATTCCCGGCCTGGATGTAAATACACGGAGCCTGACTCGCTTGGACGATCTTTCAATTTCAACCTTTGAAATACCTGCATGGTATAGTCTCTTTTTTAAAAATTTCCTTATATTATAATCTTCTATAATATAATCAGCATAATTTTTCCCAGCATACCACCGAGATTCCCAGGTTTTAACAATACCCAATCTCAAACCAATAGGATTTACTTTCTGGCCCAAGCTGTTACCTCCTTATTTAAATCTAACCTTCAGATAGAATTACCGTTATATGGGCGGTCCTTTTTAATATACGCGTGCCTCTGCCGCGTGCTCTAGCTTTAAAACGCTTCAATGTCGGCCCCTGGTCCGCCGTTATATTATGAATAACCAGAGAATCGACATCCATATCCGGATACTGATCAGCATTTGCCACAGCGCTTTTGATTGTTTTTTCAATGATTGACGCGGCCTTCTGCGGCATAAATTTTAGTGTGTTCAGGCCCTCTTCTACGGGTTTTCCCTTAACGGCATCAATCAATTTACGAACTTTCTGAGGAGAAATGCGAATATATTTTGCTACAGCTTTAACTTCCATTACAAATACTTCCTTTTCTGTCAGCTTTATCGCTTTAACCTTGATTTTTTATCAGCAGCATGACCATAATATGTCCGAGTCGGTGAAAATTCACCGAGCTTATGTCCTACCATGTCCTCTGTTACAAATACGGGAACAAACTTTCTTCCATTATGAACCGCCATGGTAATCCCCACCATCTCAGGAATTATTGTCGATCTTCTGGACCATGTCTTAATCACTCGGCTGCTCCTGGTTTCCTGGGCGATACGTACTTTCTTATACAGTTTTTGATCAATAAACGGACCTTTTTTCAACGATCGTGGCATAACTTCTCCTGCTATTTCTTCGTACGCTTTTTAATAATATAGCGATTGCTTTTTTTTGTTTTGCGTGTTTTAAAACCCTTTGTCGGCATACCCCAAGGGCTGCATGGATGTCGTCCGCCGGAAGATCTCCCCTCACCGCCGCCCATTGGATGGTCAACCGGGTTCATGGCAACACCCCTAACTTTGGGACGTCTGCCGAGCCATCGTTTGCGTCCTGCTTTACCAAGAGATATATTCTCATGGATCACGTTTCCAAGCTGACCGATGGTAGCCTTGCAGTTTGAAAGGACCATTCGCACTTCTCCGGATGGAAGTTTTATCAGCGCATAACGATCTTCCTTTGCCATTAACTGGGCGTATGTTCCGGCGCTTCTTACAATCTGTCCACCCTTTCCGATACGCAATTCAATATTATGAATATGTGTTCCAAGCGGAATTTTGCTAAGAGGCAACGTATTGCCGGGTTTTATATCTGCTTCAGGTCCTGAAATCACGGAATCGCCAACCCGAAGATTCACCGGTGCCAGTATGTATCGCTTTTCACCATCAGCATAGTGGAGAAGCGCAATCCGTGCAGATCGATTCGGGTCATACTCGATGGCAGCCACTATGGCAGAAATCCCAATTTTATCTCTTTTAAAATCGATAACCCTGTAATGCCGTTTATGACCGCCTCCGCGATGTCTGCATGTAATACGGCCGTAGGAGTTACGGCCTCCTTTTTTTCTAATTACCTTTAAGAGACTCTTTTCAGGAGTAGTGCTGGTAATTTCATCAAATGTCGAATATGATTGAGCACGTCTCCCGGCAGATGTAGGCTTTACTTTTTTTACACCCATTCCTTACCCCTTTTATACTCCCTCAAAAAAATCGATGCGCTCACCAGGCATCAATCTAACGATCGCTTTCTTCCAGTCCCTGCGTTTTCCTGTAATTCTGCCTCGTTGTTTGATCTTTCCCTTGACCTGTATTGTTCTTACCGTATCGACCTTGACATTGAAAATATTCTCGACAGCTTTTTTGATCTCAACTCTGTTCGCCCTGCGATCGACTTCGAACGTCATCTGATTATAACTCTCTTTTTGAATATTCGTTTTTTCAGTAATCAAAGGCCGTTTAATTAAATCATGCGGAATCATCAGAGCAGCCTCCCTTCAATGGACTTTATCGAAGACTCAAGCAAAAGAACATTCTCATATTTAAGAATGTCATATACGTTCATTCCGTCCACTCTCAATACTTTTACTCCGGGAACATTTCTGGAAGACAGTTCGAGATTCTCATTCTTTTTTTCAGTGATAATCAATGCATTCTTTATGTTTAATACATCCATAACCGCTGAGAATGCTTTGGTCTTGATCTTATCGAGATCAAACTCGTCAATCACAATAAGGTTGTCTTCTTTAAGCTTTGTGCTCAGGGCCATCTTAAGGGCCAGTCTTTTTACCTTTTTGGGGACCTTGTACGAATAGGATCTGGGATCTGGTCCAAACACAGAGCCCCCGCCTCTTAACAGGGGAGATTTAATATCACCACGGCGTGCACGACCGGTTCCTTTCTGTCTAAAAAGTTTTCTTCGACTTCCCCTAACATCGCTGCGATGTTTTACAGAAGCAGATCCTGCACGTCTGTTTGCGAGTTGCATGGTTACAACTTGATGCAATATACTCGAATTAACTGGAATCTTGAAAATGTTGTCTTCAAGTTCAACCTGTGAAACTTTTTCTGCTTTACGATTTATAACATCTACAACAGCCATATTATTAATATCTCAATTTTTTTAATTTATTTTATCGTTTAATTCTTTCAAACAAGCTCAGTTATATTTAATATTATATCCAACTAAAATAAGGATATAGTTGATTTCAGGCTCGATATGAAAAAACCATCACTTTTCACCGATTTTGGGTTTCTTGATTTCAACAATACCGTTTCGCGAACCCGGAATTGCACCTTTTATCAGAA
>DNGT01000335.1:271-4809 GCA_003486165.1 Desulfobacteraceae bacterium | reverse complement strand
GTCTTGTAATCCTGTTCAAATTCATCGACCGCTTTTTTCATCAAGGCTCCGACGATCTTCTTTCGTATCCAAAAACCCGGGAGCCAGGCCAGACGTCTTATCCGCCGCTGAAGGGGTATCAGCGGTTCGACTTCATTCGCCATCACCGCAATGGGATTGTCTATGCGGATGCGATGGAAGTCAAAAGCGGAAATAAATTTTGACCGATCCTTGATGAGCATCTCGCCCTTTTTCTTTAAAACCCCTTTTTTCTCTGCGACGTCGATAAAATCCTTAAATTTGTTGAACGCGTCGTCGACCAGCAAATGAATCTGATCCAAAAGGAGATCTTCATGGAAATATACGCCGGTGTCTTGAAGGTGATCCGACGCTGCAAGGAATAATCTTCCTCTCAGATCTCGCTCATTGATCGTTTTAAAAGGAATCATCTTGAGCATGGATGCAAAAAGGTGATCGTGATTCACGGTGGTCATGCTGTAGATNNTTCAACGCAGACTTCCGCATCACCCGTATCGAGGGAATCGGATCGTCAAAGCCGATGCTCCGCCGAGAGGAGATATCTCGTTTAATTGACGACTGTACCATGAACCGTTTTATTTCAATGGGCGCTCCAAAACGAATATCCATATCCACTCCGGACATTAGCATGCTCCCTTCGGTCATGATTTCATCCAACATGCGATCCGGAACATTATCCATCCAACGGGTCGCCAGCTTGCTGATGACATTTTCATGGGCTCTGAGCGGATAATATGTAACGTTCACCGGTACAATATACGTATTGTTGTCGATAACCGGCTCAATGGCGCCGATTCGAAAGCGATCCATCAACCGTTGGGCTTCGTCAGGAAATTCGTCCAACAGAACACGTAACCGCTGGCGGTAGAATTCAGTCCTCAGGGCCAGAGTGGCGGCGCCGGTGTGCGGCGGATGTTTCCCACCGGCGTAGGAAATCATAAATCGTCCTTTTTCAACGATTTTTTTGCTTTTGACCATACGGCCTTCGGGAAAAATGATCCAATTGGCTTCGCCGGTGAGCAAACTCTTGATAATGAGAAGGTCCCGGTGAGGATTTTTTGTGGATACCGCACCAACCTTTTCGAGAAAATCACCCAGCGCCCCTTTAAAAAATTGATAATCGGCAAGGGACCATACCGGAATTTTTACCAACTTATGAATATGATAGGGAATGAGAAGGGTTTCAATCCGGGTGAAATGATTCACGACAAATATTGCAGAGCCTTCAGGAAGATTTTCTTCACCGTGAATACGAATTTCGGCTTTTGAAAGTCCCTCCAACGTCTTGATAGCAAGGCCTGTTGTTCGATACGCAAAAGGATTCATGGACTTACAGTCAAAAAATAGTTTATCGGTTTCGAATTTTAATCTGATTCTTTCACAAGTTGGAGGCTTTCATATGCAAGGCATTTAAGGGCGAAGCCATAACGCGCTATTGCGAGCCCTTAATAGCGCAGCAGATGAAAGCCTCCGGCTTGCCTTTTTTGGTGAAAATTGATGAGAAAAAAATGTCATGTAACCTACCTGCTCGAGCCTCTGAGAGGCAGATCTGTATACTATTTGGGTAAAATGAATGATGCTATGATGTTGTTGAAATCCGCTTAAATTAAGGATTATAAAGATTCTCATCAATTTTCATGCAAGATTCAGATTTTAATTGCAGTTGACAGATCACGCAAATACCATTAAATTAAACCTTTTTTAAATAAAAATAAAGGATTTTCGGAGGTTCACCGTGTATTCAAAAATACTTATTTTACGCTTCCCCAAAACAGAAGTGGAAAAACCCATCGTTTGCTATCTTTCAAAAGATTATGATCTGACCTTCAACATTCTCAATGCTTCCATACTCCCCAGAAAAGAAGGTGTGATGGTTTTGGAACTCGCCGGAAACCGAAAAGACTTCAAGGAAGGCGTCAAATATCTCAAGCAGCGAGGGGTCCAGGTCCTGAATGCATCTCAGGAAATAAAGCGCATCCAAAAAAGATGTACCCATTGCGGTGCCTGCACCGCCGTGTGCCCGACCCACGCCCTTTCCATCAAACGACCTGAAATGTCTGTAGACTTTAACCAGAAAAAATGCAGTGTGTGTGAACTGTGCGTGATGGCCTGTCCCACCCGGGCCATGGAAGTTCGTNNTCGATTACTTCATTCAGACCTATAAGGCCGGTCAAACCCCCAACCCCTGTATGGTGTGCAACCCTTTAATTAAATTCGGAACGGTGTTCAACTTTGCCCGCAAGCTGGGTGCATCATCACTGGCAACCGGACACTATGCCAGAATAAAGGAAGACCGTCATGGCAAGTTTCATCTTTTTAAAGGCATTGATCCCAAAAAGGACCAGTCCTATTTTCTGGCCCGATTGACCCAGCAGCATCTGGCCGGCGCCCGATTTCCACTCGGAAATATGAAAAAATCCGACGTTATTCAACTGGCAGACATGAAGGGATTTAAGCCGGTTAAAACCAGCGAAAGCCAGGATGTGTGCTTTATCAAAGGCAAAAACTATGGGGATTTCCTTGCCGGGCATGAGGGGTTTGAACCGAAACCCGGCTTGATTAAAGATGTCGATGGCAACANNAATATTAACTGGATCCAAGAGGAACCCATCCAGCCGATGAATATCCATACCCGCGTCAGGTACCGCCACACGGCTGTGGCATCCACGCTGACCCCTGTCGACGGGAAAACGGCGATGGTTCGCTTTGAGAAACCCCAGGCAGCCATCACCCCCGGTCAGTGTGCGGTATTTTACAAAGAAGACGAGGTGCTGGGAGGGGGGTGGATTGCCCCTCGTGTCCATCCATAGATGGTCTTTTTGCCCAATCTCTGCGTTATGCTTAAAAAATAATCCTCGGAATATCATTTATATGCTGTGGTTATTTTTTTCGCATGCCTTGATCTTGAACAAAAATCCTCATTTATGGATGGACGCGAAGGAGAATTTGTATATCATTTTGGTCTATTAAACAACGCGAGGAAATAGCATTCAGGTGATCCGATTTTTAAGCGGGTCACTGTCTGAGAGTATTAGTGAGCGTTAAAAAAGAACACCAAATTGGCAAGGTTTTATTATGATTAAAATAATAGGCGAATTTAGCAGGGTTTGTTTTCAAAGATCGGCTACTGTTATTTTTTTACGCCCGCTTATGCACGAGTTTGAGCCGTTAAAAATCGGATTATCTGAATGCGACAATATTTTTCATTAGTTTAAATTGATACAATTTTATGAAAAAGCAAAAAACAACCTCAAACCGGTCTATTAAATCGAACAGCAGGAATCATTCTCCCAAGTTTGCAATCACCACCCTGGGATGCAAAGTCAATCAATACGAGTCGGATGCCATTGCCCAACGACTCAAAGACCTGGGCTATGTACCGGCAGGCGCCGAAGACCCGGCNNATATCCCGGATATTGTCTTATCCCCCCAAAAAAATCTTCCCTCCCCTTCCCTGATCCGGCGAAACATTTTACATGAACGTGATTTCAAACAAATTCCTGTAACGGTATTTGGGAGCCGGACCCGGCCGTTCTTAAAGATCCAGGACGGATGTGACACCTTCTGCACTTACTGCATCGTGCCATACGCTCGGGGTCCCAGCCGAAGCATGTCCTTTGAAAGTGTATTGAAAAACATCCATTGCTTAAAACAGGCCGGATTTCATGAAGTGGTGTTGACCGGTGTGCATCTCGGGGCCTATGGGCTCGATCTTTCACCCCAAACCAGCTTAACCGCCCTGTTAGACCACATTCGCGAATCGAATGCCATGGATCGGGTGCGACTCAGTTCCATTGAACCCCACGAACTGACAGACGATATAATAATAATGGTATCCGAATCAGACATTTTTTGTCACCATTTTCACATTCCTTTGCAAAGCGGGGATGATGGTATCTTGAAAAAAATGCATCGGGATCATACCTGCTCTTTTTTCAAAAATTTGGTTATCAAAATTAAGGAAAGGATACCCGACGCCGCCATTGGTGTCGATTTACTGATCGGATTTCCGGGTGAAACCGAAAAAACCTTTGAAAACACCTATTCCCTCATTGAAACACTGCCGGTGACTTATCTGCATGTGTTTCCGTTTTCTTCACGTCCGGGGACACCGGCCAGCAGATACCCGCAAAAAGTGCCGCAAAAAACCATTAAGGCGCGATGTGAAAAGATGCGAAGGCTCGGCAATGAAAAGAAACGCATTTTTTATGAGACATTTGTGGGAAAAACCGTTGAGATGTTGATTGAAGGTAAAAGAGACAAAGAAACGGGTTNNACGGTATTCGGTGTCCGGTGTTAATGCAGACATGAAGCTATCTCGAAAAAGTCTTTTGTCCCAATCTCTGTGTTGGGCCATCGTTTCAACTCCTCGACATACTCGAGTATGCCTGCGGATTGAAACTCTATCCCGCCTTGATCTTGAACCAAAATCCTATTTTTGAGATGCCTTCATGTATTACTTAAAACCCTTTGAAGCCCCTGATATCAGAAAATATGATGTCGATCTTATTTTTTACCAT
>DNGT01000335.1:0-123 GCA_003486165.1 Desulfobacteraceae bacterium | reverse complement strand
AGACACTTCATCATGCAACCTACATATTTTAATACGCAGCAATCTGCGATGTATTAAACTCTAAATCAGAATAAAGGATGATTATATTTTTTCTAAAATCATAAATTCAGAAAGGAGGTCAAA
>DNGT01000104.1 GCA_003486165.1 Desulfobacteraceae bacterium | reverse complement strand
GAACAGTGCCTGCATTTGGTCAACGGTTTATCGGAAAATTTCTGGATTATTTCATCTATTCTCCCACAATTCGAACATTCATATTCATATATGGGCATTTTTGAAAACCTCCTGCTGAACAAAAGATTGTTCCCTGTAAAGCAAATTTATTTTTACACACTTAATTCATAAAAACACGCTTAATATATGCAATGTTTTAACATTGTCAAGGTATATCCGGCACTTTTTTTGAATTAAAATTTTCTCAAATCATCAATGGGTTTACGCCATTTTTCATAAAACTTCAATACATTCTCCATGCCAGAAACATTTACCGATTTGAGTATGTCATGTGTGGTTTCATGGACATGAGCCTCTTCTGTCATCATTTTTTCATGAGATGCCTCAAAATTTTGAAGGAATTTGCTGAACCTCAGGATGTGAATGAGTTCGTGAGCAACAATATATAGGGTAAATGGAAAAAGTTCTATATCTGGCGAATCTTTTAGGGCTGAAAGGATTGCATGATCTTGAAGACATATTTTATAAAAATCATAAGTTGATGAACCTAAAGATGAATTCTTTCGCCAACCCTTATATCGGATAACTTGGGCAAACGGGCCGTGAACGATCTCTTCAGGAGAAAGATCGACCAGTGTTTTGATATCATATGCGCATGCCGCGGACCATTGACTGGCCGACATTTTATAGAAGTTACTGACAAGTTCCTCAGCCATTGCCACACAATTATTGATAATGTTAATCTGGTCTGTATTGAATTTGTTCAATTTCTTCATGAGAATCGTTATTCATCAAAAAAAAATATGGACATCCTGTTATTTATAATGTATTTAACATCTTTTACAAATAAAGAAAATACCGATTGGAGGTGATCTGTTGGGTAGTGTTGTAAAAAAACGAAGAAAAAAAATGAGAAAACATAAACATAGAAAGCTGTTGGCTCGTACACGCCATCAAAGAAGAAAAGGCAAATAAACTTTACCTATAAACGTCGAGGCCTCTGAAAAAAGCACCCGTTGATGAACGCAAACGCTCTCATAGATTCCGGTGCTTTTTCTTTTCCTGGACTATGGTTTACTGGAATACCCCTTTAGGTATTTAAAAAATTCCGAGTCAGTTGAAAGCACGAGCGAGGTGTCTTTATCAAGGGCATCGCTGTATATTTCAAGTGTTTTAATGAATGAATAAAAATCAGGGTCGACGCCAAAGGCTTGAGCGTATAGCTTAGTTGATTCGGCATCGGCCTTACCTTTAATTTCTTCGGCTATTTTATAAGCCTCCGAAGTAATTCTCTTTAAATCTCTTTCCTTTTCACCCAGTATCTTTCGGGCTTCACCCATGCCCTCTGATCTGAATTTTTCGGCAATCTGCTTCCGTTCCGCAATCATTCGGCCATATACCGAATCTCTAACCTCTTCTACATAGTTTATCCGTTTGATTTTCACATCAACCAGCTCAATGCCAAACTTGGCCAGCTTCGGCTGGGCCTGCTCCATTATTTGTTTGGTAATCTTCTCTCTGCCGGTTAAAATCTTATAGGATGGTCTTTCTTTTATGTCTTCAAGNNAGCCTGTTTTCAGTAATAAGGTTTCGCACCGCAGGATCAATAATGTCATCAAGCCTTCCCTGAGCACTTGTGGTGTTATTGACCGTCTGAAAAAATGTTATGGGATCAACAATTCTCCATCTGGCAAATGTATCCACCCAGATATAGGTTTTATCCAGCGTTGGAATCTGGCCTGGATCGCCATCCCATTGCAGAAGGTTTTTAGGAAAATAATTGGTGTTCTGAATAAAGGGAATCTTAAAATATAAACCGGGTTCGCTTTTCGGCTTACCAACGACTTTTCCGAATTGAGTAACAACCACCTGTTCTGTTTCATCCACCACATATGCAGCGGTAAAAACGAAAAGAATTGCAACAACCGCAACAACGAGCATAACGAGTTTAGATTTCATTATTTTTCACCCTTTTGTTTCCCAAGATTAAGTAAAGGGAGGACATTCTTCTGATCTGAATCAATGATATATTTGTCTCCCAATTTGGGGAGAAGGTCTTTCAGAGTTTCAAGATAGAGTCTCCTTTTGGTTACATCTTTAGCCTTTGCGTATTCCTTATACAGCGCCTCAAATCTGGCAGCGTTGCCCTTGGCCCGGTTAACCCGGTCCAACGCATACCCTTCAGCAGCCTTTATGGTTCTTTCGGCTTCGCCCCTGGCCGCAGGGATGGCTTTGTTATAATCCTCTTTGGCCTGATAGATCATTTTTTCTTTTTCCTGGGTGGCCTGGTTGACTTCGTTGAATGACGGTTGTACCGGATCTGGAACATTGGTCTTTTTCATTTCAATGGTTACAACATTAATCCCTGAATCAGCGTTATCCATCTCCACCTGCAAGACTTCCCTCGCTTCAATGGCGATCTCCTCTCGCTTGCTGATCACTTCGTTGATGCTCCTGTCACCGACGACAAGCCGCATGGCCGCTTCTGACATNNATATTGTACAATCCATGGTACCAGAGCCACATTTAAATCTCCGGTCAACATGAGGGCGACATTTGTGCTCTCACCGCCGACCAAGGTACGTCTTTGGGTATCTTCTGTCCGAAGAGAACGAAAGCCGAATTCCTCTTTATATACTCGGCGAACCTTTACTTTTGTCACCTTCTCGATTCCGGACGGCAGCTTGAAATTAAGACCGGGTTGACTGGTTCGTACATACTTTCCGAACCGTTGAACAACGCCGACCTCGTCAACTCCAATCGTGTAGAATGTCGAAGTGCCAAAAAAGATAAGCGCGAAAAGAAGAATTAAAAGAGGACCACCGGGCAGTTTAAACTTTTTAAACTTCTCGACCAAGTCATCCATTTTAGGAGGAACTATTCCTCCTTCCTTTCCTTCTTGCTGCTTTTTAAGTTTTTCCCAATCCCAGTTCATAGATTTCTTTCCCGTTAATTTGTTTTAAAATGCTTAAATTTCTTATTAATTTAAGTTACCAATCCTTTCAAGTCAAGTAAAAAGCAATGTTTCTATGTGAATTGTAACATTTGAATGGTAATCATTGATTAATGCGTAAAAAATTTCTTTCCATTTCGTCTATTTGATTCTTGACAACCTAACACATCACTTTATAGTTCCTTATATTATGGTAAAAAATAAAAAAAGTAGCGAATTTGTGCACATTGGGGATATTTTAAGCGGTGTCTTAAAAACCTGTCGAAGTGATTGCGATGAGGAGCTGTCACAAGTTTGGGGTCTGTGGGAAAACGCTGTGGGAGATGTCATCGCAAAAAATACAAAGCCAGAGGCTTTCAAAGGGAAACTACTCCTGGTTCTTGTAAGCAGTCCCCCATGGATGCACCAACTCCAATTTTTGAAAAAAGATATAATAAACAAAGTCAACCAAACATTGGGTAAAGAATTGGTACAAGATATAAAATTCAAAATCGGACCGGTATAATTAAGATGGAATCACTAACCACAGATTCTTTCTTTAACGGCTGCATAAAGGTTAAGCAGAATCGGTCCGGCTATCGTTTTTCTATGGATGCTGTTTTACTGGCCTGGTACGCCGGTCCGAGCCCAGNNGTCAATATTTACGGTATCGAGGTTCAGACGGAACTTGCCAATATCGCTAACCTCAATATTACAGAAAATGGTATGCAAGATCAAATTACCATCCTTTGCAGGGATATGAAAACATTAAAACATGAGGATACTTCCGGGCCAGTGGATCTGGCCATCAGCAACCCGCCTTTCAGAAAGTCAACATCGGGCAGGATCAACCCGAATCCCCAGCGTGCAATTGCACGACATGAGATTAAGGCAACGCTTTACGATGTCATTGAAACTGCACGTAGGATGTTAAAAACTTCTGGAAGGTTTGTCATGATCTACCCTGCCGGACGTATGACGGATATTCTTACCCAAATGCGTGCTTCCGGAATAGAACCAAAGTCGATTCGAATGGTTCATTCAGCAAAAAACACAGAGGCAAAAATGATTCTCGTTGAGGGCAAAAAGGGGGGGCGTTCAGGACTAAAGATCGGTTCGCCCCTGATCATCTATAAGGAGAACGGTTCATATTCTGATGAGGTTGAAAAAATATTTAAGCCTTAACGCTCTTTAAGGTGATCCGATTTTCAAGAAGCTATTTTGTGTCTGTCCATAATCGAGGATTTTTGCTCAAGATCAAGGCGTGCGATATAAATAACCACAGACATATAATTGATATTCCGAGGATTATTTTTTNNGGACAAAAAGACCATTTATGGACGGAGACTGTTCATCACCTGGCCGGTTATGACTTTTGGGAAAAAATAGGTGGCCTTACGAGGCATAATCAAACCCGCATTGGCAATATCGCGCACCTGCTGAATTTTTGTTGGATTAAGTATAAAAGCAATGTCATGTTTTCCGGCAAACACTTCGTCTATGGCCTCTTCAGCAATGCTCGAGTAGGCGATCAACTGCTCATTATCAAGCCTGGCTTGATCAAAACCCAACACCTCCATAAAAACAAGACGGGTCAACACCGTCACATCAATATTTCTAAGCACCTCCGGCAATTCATCACCAAACATATTTTCCATAACGTCGGGTTTAAGTATTAACAGATGGAGTTCTGGACGATCTTTCATGCAAACGCCAATACAATGCTTTGAAGCATTCGATTTTAGAATCGAGATAAATTGGGATAAGTTTTCCTTGTGCTGATCGTCATTATACGGAAGGGTTATAATGTCAAAATAATTTTTCGTTTTGTGGATCAGTGATTCTCTTTTTTCGACGGAGACTTCGTTTAACAAGCGGTGCGCGGGAAGAATAATAAGCCCTGGATCTTCCATGCTGCAAAGGTACATCATGACATAATTGGCCGGATGATTGTCTCTGAAATCGGAAGTGCGGGCTGACAACCAATTTCTGTAGTTAAGCGCTGTTTCGTAACGATGATGTCCATCAGCAATAAAAATCTTTTTATCTTTTAGAGCATCGGAAATATATTGTTGAACCGAACTGTCGGTGATTCGCCATAGCCTGTGCTTTTGTCCGCTTTTGTCCGTAAAAACAATATCCGCTGATTTGTCGCAAACTGCATGCTTTAGTTTATTATAAATGTGGTTTTCTTCATCGGAAAACAAAGAAAATATTGGGCTGAAATTGGCGTGGCATGCTTTCATCAGCTCGAGACGCTCCGATTTTACCTTGGAAAAGGTTTTTTCGTGCGGTAAAATAATACCCTTTTCAAATGGTTCAAGACGAATCAGGGCAATCAAACCATAACGTGTCACCCGATTCCCATCAAAGAGAAATTCTGTCGATGTCAGGTAAAATGCCGGTTCTTCGTCCAACATAATGACACCATCTGAAAACCACCTTTTCAGACATTCTGCTGATCGAGTATATCGATTGTCTGAAGGTGTGTCATTTTCGGTAATTTTGCCCAAAGTCAACCTGATGATGTTCTGGGGATGGCGTTCATGAAATTGAATCTGTTCTTGTTTAGAGATAACATCAAAAGGAGGCGCCACAACATCCGCTAAATTTTGGATCTTATGTGTATTATAGAGGATTCCTTTGAAAGGGATGACTTCAGCCATATTTAACAATTCCTTTTAGATACATGTTTTTCTTTTCAAACAAAGGGGAACTGATACTATAAAGAATCATGTTATTCAAGGAATAAAATAAGATTATTGACATGCTCTATTAAAAAAGTATATTCCTGTATTTCAAAATTTAAAGGTGTTGGAGAGGTGGCCGAGCGGCTTAAGGCCCCGCTCTCGAAAAGCGGTATCCNNTTTGATGAGGTCGTAAAACAGGATCATATCACACGCACGTTAACCAACGCCATTGCAGCGGGTCGTATCGCCCATGCCATCCTGTTTTCAGGACCAAGAGGAACCGGGAAAACCACGGTTGCGCGAATATTGGCCAAATCCATGAATTGTAAAAATGGTCCAGCACCGGTTCCCTGCAATGACTGCAGGTCCTGCAGAGAGATCACCGCAGGGAATGCTGCAGATGTGTTCGAAATTGATGGCGCTTCAAACAACAGTGTTGATCAAATCAGGGANNGATGAAGTTCACATGCTCAGCATCGCCGCCTTTAATGCGCTTTTGAAGACATTGGAGGAGCCTCCGCCCCATGTCATGTTTATCTTTGCTACCACAGAAATCCAGAAGATTCCCATAACAATACTTTCAAGATGCCAGCGACACGATTTCAGACGTATTGATGTTGAATCGATTTCCAGCCATATGAAAAAGATTTGCGTCAAAGAAAATGTCGACATCGACGTTGAAAGTTTAGGGTTGATCGCACGTGAAGCAAGCGGAAGCATGAGAGATGGTCTGAGCCTTCTGGATCAGGTCATGTCCTGTATACAAGGTGACATTGAGCATCATCAGGTTCTGGACATACTGGGCGTTATTGATCGAGACATTATTTTTAAAATATCAAGCGCTGTCATACAGGGAGATATCACGGAGATTCTCGATATTCTGGACCAGGTGTATAGCGCAGGCCATGATATGAAAAAACTGTACACTGAGTTGATCGAACATTTCAGAAATTTACTCATTGTCAAGATGGGGAAAAAGGTCCGAAAATTGGTAGATATCCCTGCGTATGAAATAGATTTGATGCTTGATCAGACGAAAAATGTCCCAATAACATTTTTGAATCAGCTTTTTGATTTACTCTTTAAGGAAGAACCGACTATAGAGCATTCATCTCGATCAAAGCTTGCAATCGAGATGGTTTTTATCCGAATGTTCCAGATAAAACCTACCTTGCCCATTGATGTTCTTATCGAAAAGCTCGATCATCTTAAAAAAGATTTCCATGGATCTCTGGAAACTTTTATGGTTACAGCCAACGGATCCTCTCCATCAACCTCCGGCCCGATAACAGGGACTGCAGAATCCACAGAGACGTTTGCCCAATGTCATATAGCACCGGCAGATCATGATGAGATCTTGGAGAATAAATGGGAAAAACTGATATCAATATTTTTAGAAAAACACCCATCTCTTGCAACCAACCTGAAAAATTCCAAAATTAAAGGACTGACTGACAATCAGCTGGAAATCGAAGTCAATGGAAATGATTTTAATATAAATATGGTCAGGAAAGAAAAAAATATTGGCATTATCAAAAAGGTGTGCCGAGACTTTTTCGGAAAAGAGATAGACGTCACGATACGCACAAAAAAAATAACGGAAAATAAACATCATCAAAAAAATAGCCGGAAGGTCCGTTTAAAGCAGGAAGCCTTAAGCCACCCCATGGTTACTGATGCGTTGGAGATTTTCAACGGTAAAATTGTTGATGTTAAGATATTATAGGAGGTATTTCAATGAAAGGCTTGGGAAAGATGATGAAGCAGGCCCAGCAACTTCAGGCTAAGATGTTAAAATTACAGGAGGAATTGGCTGAAAAAACAGTTGAAACAAGCTCAGGCGGCGGAATGGTAAAGGTTGTCGCCAGCGGCAAACAACAACTGGTATCCATTCAAATAGAACAAGAAGTGGTGGATCCG
>DNGT01000101.1 GCA_003486165.1 Desulfobacteraceae bacterium | reverse complement strand
CCCCTATCGAATTGCCTTCTTTGATCGATGAAATTCCATTGGGTATTGTGGTGCTTGATATCCAGCGGCGAATCGTGCTGATCAATCATGCTTTTGAAGCCCTTAGCGGCTTTTCCATGAAAGATGCCAGAGGAATTCCTTGTTTTCATATCATGCGAAGCAAGCTGTGCATACAGAAATGCCCGCTTAAACATATGAATTCAAATTCCGAATCCGTTTCTATTGAAAGCGATATGATCAACAAAGAACGGCAGTTGATTCCGGTGTTGATCAATCTGTCCCCGATTCGGGATGCTGAGGGTAAGCTGGCCGGTTTTATAGAAACCGTTGAAGACCTTCGTTCCCTTAAAGAAGTGGATTCCAAGGCAACCCATGCCTATGCTTTCCGCCATCTTATCGGAAAAAGTCCTGAAATGACCCGAATTTTTCAAACTCTTCCCCTGCTTGCTCAAAGTGATTCGGCGATTTTGATTACCGGTGAAACCGGAACCGGAAAAGACGTGTTGGCAGAAGCCATCCACCAGGCCTCTGATCGAGCAAAAGGTCCCTTTGTCAAGGTCAATTGTGGTGCATTGCCTGAAACATTGCTGGAATCCGAGCTTTTCGGTCACCAAAAAGGAGCGTTTACGGGTGCGGTGGAAAATAAACCCGGACGGTTTCGACTGGCCCACAACGGAAGCCTCTATCTTACAGAGATCGGGGATCTTCCCCTGCCGCTACAAGTCAAGCTGTTAACGTTTCTGGATGATAAGGTGGTCTATCCTTTGGGAAGCGCCAAAGGGTTTCAGGCCGATGTTCGGGTTATTGCCGCCACCCATCGCAACCTTGATCTCATGGTTAAAGAGAGAAAGTTTCGACAAGACCTGATGTTTCGGTTGAACGTGGTGAGATTGCATCTGCCGCCGTTAAGGGAGCGGGGAGATGATATTCGACTTATTTTGGATCACTTTATTAATATTTTTACCAAACGATTCCGAAAAGAGATCCATGGATTGTCCAAAAAGGCTCTCAAGATATTACTGGACTATCCTTTTCCCGGAAATGTTAGGGAGCTCAGAAACATTATTGAATACGCCGTGAATATTTGTCCAAAAGGACAGATACAATTCACACACCTTCCGGCCTATCTTTCCGAGACGAAACATCATTATGACCGTTCAACGTCGGAAATCGGTGAAGATCAAGAATGGACAGCATCATTTGTGAAAACCAACAGCGAACAAAGCGGCCAAAAGACGTGGGCGTCTCTGGAAAGAGATATGATTATAGAGGCACTGGTCAAAAGCAAGGGGCGACGCAACAAAGCAGCCGATATACTGAATTGGGGACGGAGCACGTTGTGGAGAAAAATGAAACAATACAAAATAGACGCCTGATAATTATGGACTTAGGTGAAACAATTTGATACTTAAATTAGACGGTTTTGTAAAAATTCCAACTTCTGCGCTGTGCTGCATTTCGCAATCATTCAAAGTACCTATGTACGCCTCATGATTGCAAAATTTGCACGCCTTGAATTTGAACTTTTTACTAAACCGCCTAAATCGAACTTTTAACGATTTCATAAAATTTGACAGGCTAAATTTAAGAGATTTAACGCTTAACCATGGAACAAAAGATTCTCATCACTTTATACGTCGATCAGGTGGCGCCGCGATTTGATTTGGCCACAGAGGTCTCCATTGTTTCAATGGCAGATGACGGCCGGTCCATAGAAAAAAAAACCGTGGTCTTACCGCGGGCGTCGGCAGAACAGCTCTGTCATCTCGTTCTTTTGGAAAAAATAGGGACGTTGGTGTGTGGCGGAATTGAAGATGAGTATTATCAATATCTTAAATGGAAGAACGTGAAAGTCCTGGATTCCGTGATCGGTTCTTACAAAGATGTTATAAAACGACTGGAATCGGGAACGCTTCAATCCGGAGATATCATTCGGTAACCCGAATATTTCATGAAAATTTTCGGACTAATGGGTTGTTGGAGGGAAAATGTCCCTGAATCTTAAAAAATGGTTCAATATTAAAGAAAGCCTTCAAATGCTCACCGACGTCGATTCATCTTCAAATCGATATCAACTCTTTCAGAGGAACATTAGGGTCTTGATGATTGTGCTGACCATTGTTCCCTTATCTATGATGGCTTTAATCAACTACCATCAGTACCAGAGCAGCCTTAGAGAAGAAATTATCAACCCTGAAACATTGCTGGCAAATAAGACCAAACATTCCTTTGAGCTTTTCATGAAGGAACGACAGGCTTTGATAAAATCCATTTCTTCTTTTTATTCGTTTAAGGATTTGTCGGACAAAAAAACGCTGAATCATATTCTTTTAACGCTCAAAAAGGAATTCAGCGGATTCGTAGACCTGGGTCTGATCAGCGGCGCCGACGGGACACAGCTTTGCTATGCAGGCCCGTATAATCTTCTTGGCAAAAATTATGCCGAACAGAGCTGGTTTCAAGAGGTGATGCTCAAGGGAACTTATATCAGCGATGTGTTTATGGGGTATCGAAAATTTCCCCATATCGCCATTGCGGTTCAACGTTATGAGCAGAACGGACAATCCTGGATCGTTCGCACCACTATCGACACAACCTTGTTCGACAGCCTCATCGCCGCCATGGGGCTCGATGCGGAAAGCGATGCATTTATTCTCAACAAGGATGGCATTTTCCAGACCAATTCCCGTTTGTACGGAGAGGTCCTTGAACATTGTCCTTTGAAGATTCCTATGGGAGGGCATGCAACGTATGTCGATGAACGAAAGGGTCCCGACGGCAGAGATATTTTTTTGACGTACACACATTTTACGTATCCTGAATATACTCTGGTGATCATAAAACCAAAGTCCACGGTTTTGAAAACCTGGTATGCACTGAAAAGTGACCTGTTTTTTGTTTTTCTGGCCAGTTCCATACTGATTGTCATTGTGGTCTTCAGGCTGACAGGAATTATGGTAAATCGCATCAAAGAAGCAGATCACAATCGGGAGATGGCCTTCAGAGAATTACAGCACCATCACAAACTTTCTTCCATCGGCAGGCTTGCCGCCGGTGTGGCTCACGAGATCAACAATCCCCTGGCCATTATCAACGAAAAAGCCGGGCTTATCAAAGATCTGATTGGATACACCCCGGATTTTGCGCAAAAAGAAAAGTTTTCGACACTGGTGGGGGCTATTTTGCAGTCCGTGAGCCGCTGTAGAACCATAACCCACCGTCTGCTGGGATTTGCAAAACGGATGGAGGTCGAAGTTGAAACCCTGGATCTTAACGAACTTATAGAGGAAGTTTTGGGATTTATGGAAAAAGAAGCCCTGTACCGGAATATCGATATTGTGCTGGAATTGGCAAAGGATTTGCCCAGGATCGATTCGGATCGGGGTCAGCTTCAGCAGGTTTTTTTGAATATTTTGAATAATGCCATGGCTGCTCTGGAAGACGAGGGACGGATTCTTATCGCCACCTGGGAAAAAGATGCGGATACCATCGCTGT
>DNGT01000308.1 GCA_003486165.1 Desulfobacteraceae bacterium | reverse complement strand
CCTCTCCGGAGATGCGAGAGCAGTGAAACCCAACGATGTGGGAGCATGTGAGACATAAACCATGAGCCGCCGATTTATCCGACCATTTGACTCTCCCGGTAAAAGGACGTTCAAGCATCCCGGGCGTTTCGGAATGAAAATTCTGGTCGCCGCATGTTGTCTGCTGTTTTTGACAGCGGGCGCGGCCGATTCAAGAGGGCTTACGGTCAAAAGAAACGCGAGAGAATACCGGGTCGAAGCAACCATCGACAGGTANNCTGGTGAATTATTATATGCCGCCCATGCCCAGGATGGTTCCCATGAACTATAAAACCGAGGCCCGTCTGAAAAGCGATAAATACGAAGCGAAGATGAATATCATCATGGCCGGTCCCTGGTACATCAAAATAATCATCAAGCACCAAGGCAAGATCTCCACAGCCAAGTTTAACGTGGATGCCCAGTAAGCTTGCCCATAATCATTCGTTTTGTCAGGAATGTTCCTTTTGAGGCACTCCCGGCACTTTGTTGCTTAAACCACAGCGTCAAAAGTGACTATCACAAAATTGCGCAGCTCATGTCAACTATCTGAATATAAGTAACTATTGATACCACATGGTCCATTTTGGGAGGTTTTACCATCAAATTCAATCCATCTCCAAATCGTCTCCCTCGGAATTCCGCATATTCAACCTTTTGAATTTATTACTTTTATATTTTCTCAACTTCGAAACATGCATGGTACAATAATTGCTTCTTAATTAGGCGTGTTAAATTAGAAGCGGTTAACGGCATTAAACCGTAACGCATTTGTTTGTCAACGGGATCGCCGGTTGCAATGTGATGAATCACTTTGCCGGAACTTCAAGGCCTTTGAATTATGAATATTGAACGCAGGAAATTTGCCCGCTACCCGATCAAACCTCACACGATTTTCCTCTACAGCAATTATTCACCCGTCAAGGGGTGGGTCAAGGACATCAGCAAAGGGGGGATGTCTTTTGAATATACCCCGACCGAAGGATGTGAGCCAGAACCGGAAATCAGGCTGATTTTAACAGGGGATGCGTTCCCCTTTTATCTTCCTGATATAACCAGTAAAACTATTTATGACATCAAGGTCGATAAAAATGACCGGCCGTTCAAAGCCACCGGAAACCGGCGTTGCGGCGTGCAATACGAGAAACTTGATCCGATAACCCAGGAAAAGCTGACGGATCTGATGCGCAGCGAGGTTCTCATTGGGACCTCGGAAGCTTAGAATAAAATCGCGTGACGATTTTATTTTTAAGGCTGGGCCTTTTTCATTCTCATCATGTTTCTCTTTTTTTGTATCATCAGCGTGTCTTCATACATATCTTCGAAAGCCGCCTTCATGACTTCTTCGAAAATAGCAGGTCTGCCGCCGTGTTCTTTCATAAAATTGTCAGCAGACGCTTTATTTTCAAAGGCCCACTTGGCCCTTGATGTCATGACGCCCATTTTGTCTCCCCCAATTATCCAGTATGCCTTCTCCGCATCTATCTGTTTTTTGGAGTTGAAGTCCCCGACATGAATGTTTTTAGGGGGCTGATCAATATGCAGGGCCATATCAATGGCAGCACAGTGTACCGAGCACACACCGACCGCCGAGCCGTCCATCCGCTCAATGTCCATCCATGAATGACCAAACATTGCTTTTTTCATTCCGCAATAAAAACAGGCGTCTTCTCCGGCAATACCCATCGTTGCGAATAGGACCACGAAAACCGATAAAACGATGCAAACAAAAATCCGATAAATACCCCATTTCTTAGTTTTCATTTCACTGCCTCCTTTCATAAAATCGTTTCACGATGTTATCGTTAGTTCAGGTTGTACGCAATAGGTATGATGATTTTGGCCGTTGTGGGCGGCTTTGGAAATGGACAGGCCATACGTACGGTCTTCAGGGCGCTCTGGTCGAGAAGCTTTATGCCGCAGCTCTCTCTGATTTCCAAATCGTCCACGTGTCCATTTTTTAGAATCGTAAACGCAACCAATACTTTTCCATCCCATCCCATTTTTCGGGCAATCTTCGGATAGCAGAGATGTTTTCGAATCAGTTCCCTCAAGTAGGTGAAATGCCTGTTGACATAAGCCTGCCCGACATTTTCGGGATTGTCTCCAACCTGTCCGCGTGTACTCAAGCCGGCCATATCCCCTGTTGATAGTCGCTTGATTGCCGCATGAGAGGTGGTATCGTATGTGCCTGGAGCACTATCCGGCACATCGTTAGATGCCTGAATGACGTCTTCCATCGTTTTGGACGGAACTGTTTGGTGTGCTTTCGGTTTCGTCCTGTCTGGAGAGACGAGTTTGACCTTTTGAAATGCCGGTTGTTTTTGAGAAACAGGCTTGGGGGCTGATGTTGACGGTGCTGCCGGCGTCGGTTTTAAAACCTCTTTTTGAGATAGAACGGATGGTTCAACGGCGCTGCGGTTTTCTTTGCGGACGGTGAACGTCCGTTTTTGATGACTGGAGCGGTCGCTGACAACAGTTCCTGAAGACGTGCTGGTTGATACGATACTTAAATCAATGACAATGGGTTTGTTTTCGAACATCTTGCCCTGGCCCAATGCAAAGAGGCCTGCCACGACAATCCCGTGGATCAGCACCGATATGTTGAACCCCAGCACTTGATCTCTCATCGTCTTGCCTCGGTTTGGAGCCGTATGTGGGTAAACCCGAGGTGTTTTACCAAATCGAGAACATCCACAAACGCCTGCAGGACAACAGTTCGGTCCGCGCGTATTAGAATGGGAGTCATGCGATCGATTTTCTTCAATGCACTTCTCAAATCAGAAAGGGTAACGGGAAGCGCGTTCAGGTACATTTGTTTTTGACCATCGATGGCGATCACCTGGGATTCCATCACTTCGGCGGCACTTTGCGACGCTTTGGGCAGGTCCACAGGAATCACTCCCGAAGCGATGAAGGTGGAGGTGGTGAGGACAATGGTGAGCAGCACCAGCATAACATCCACCAGCGGAATGACATTCAGAGAATTAAACTCTTGTTCATCCATGGGTGATCTCCCATTGCATGAGAATGACTTTGACCTTTCGCAGCAGCAGGTTATATATCGCGATGGACGGTATGGCCACCAGCAGCCCAACGGCCGTGGCCTTGAGCGCCAGCGCCAATCCGACCATAATTTCTTCAGTGTCCATGAAGCCCGCTGTGCCCATATGATAAAAAATCATCATGATGCCGAGAACCGTTCCCAACAGCCCGATATACGGTGCGTTGCTTCCGATGATGGCAATGATGTGAAGCTTGTTTGACAGCTGCAATTCGAGCGTCTTTTTGTCATCAAACTTCTCGATGCAGATCCGTCTGTAGATCAATAAGCGTTCGATAGCAATCGCCACGGCAATGATGCTCAAAAGGATCAGGAAGCCGATTATCCCGTAATCAATAGATTTTTTCAGCCATTCCATTTTTTGCCTTTTTAATGCGTTTGAATCTGTCGTATAGGACCATCAGCAAGGCCCCAAGACCCACACCGACACAGCCCCAGCAGGAAGAGCAGGTTCCGCCGCGACAAACGGATGGGGATACCAATCCCGCCAATCCGGTGGTTACGCCGATGGATCCATAAAGGATATGGGTCTTAAGCCTTTTCATCGGCAATGCTCCATTCCGGTGTCTGAGTCGCCGTCACTGTTTTTCCATATGTGATGGCGACTTGCGGGCAGGCCGTCTCACANNGATACACGCAGCCGTCTGCCGAACCTGCCGCCCACGGCGTTGGCCAGTGCGTCCAGCGCCCCGATGGGGCACAACAGGTTGCAGTATGCCCGTCCCCCTTTGGCCAGCAACCCCAATACCACGACCAGTCCCAAGTTGATCAGACCGGCGGTGCGCAGGAAATAGGAAAGGTCTGCCTGGGAAAAGGCCGCTCCGAAGATGCGCGGAATGGTGGCGAAATGGCAATAATTACAGCACAGGCTGCCGATACCCGCGGCCGCCGCTCCAAAGTAGACGGCCAGATACCCGTATCTGAACGCCGGCGCCGGAACCTTGGAAAAGTCGATTTTCATAAACCGTGGGACGGCTCTGCTCCCCAACTCCATGATGCCGCCGATAGGGCAAAGGTGACTGCACCAGTAGCGCCCCAGGAAAAAAGTGACGCCCAGCATGCCGAAGACCATAACAACGCCCATGTAACTTCTGATGTAGCTCGTAAAATAAGCCTCGGCGGACATGCCCTGGCGCCAGACGAAGAACATCCGGGGACACCACTTGCCGCAAAAGTTGCTGTCGGCCGTAAATTGAAAAAGAAACGAGAGCGGCGGCAGGAACAGGACGGCCGCTGCCGCGATCACCCAGTAGCGGTGCCGTACCAGAAAGCCCGGTTTAATGATTGTGCGGGGTTCGATGTTGTCTGTCCTCCTTTCCCTGGAATATCAAAGGAATCTTCAGAACGGACCGGCCGGATGGTGTGTCGTAAAATGCCAGCGTGTATTTTCCGTGCGCGCGGTCTCTGTCCGCGTATTTTTCAGGTGCCTGCTGGAATGAAGCTCTGCAGCTTTCGGAACAAAAACAATACTCCCGGTCTTGAAAAAAGTGGCCGATAAATTCGGGTTCGCATCGCATGCCGCAAACCGGGTCCACACGCGGGGGATGAATCATGACCCACAAGGCCAACCGATCCCTGGGTTGCAGGCCGTAAAGTATTCCATCTTTAAAATCAGGCAGCCGATGCAGCCCCAGGTCGATCACTGGTTTTGAAAAATGGATTTCGTAATCCATCTTGGGATCGCCTTCCAAAAGAACCTTAACGTCCCCTCTAAATGGGGGCAATATCGTTGCTGTTGCAATCTGAGAGTAACGGGTCTTGCCGCTGCTGAAAAAGGAGGGGTGTCGCGCCTTGCCGCCCTTTGCCGTAATGAGGCCGATGGCATGGCTCGAATCACCCCATCGATGGTGTGCCGCCGCCAATGAAACAGCGACTGCCAGACCAAAGGTGATCAGGTTTTTATAACGCATGAAGACCCTTTCTTAAACCTACACCGGGCGTTTCAAATTTTTGAAACGCCCCGCTCAGGTTAAAATCGGTAGACACCGCGAACAATAAAATTAACGGGTGCCGCCGGATTGTAAAGCTTATCTCCCTGAGTATCCTTTTGCACTTCAAGGGCGTACTGTTTGTCGAATAT
>DNGT01000347.1 GCA_003486165.1 Desulfobacteraceae bacterium | reverse complement strand
ACCCGGAATTTATTAAAGCCCTTGAGAAGGCATGTATTTTACAACCCTCGAGTACAGCGGGTTACAAAATATGAAAAACTTTACATAATATTATGCTTATGATTACATAAAATTTATGGTTTGCACCTTCCTGATATTTTTTTATTTTACATAACCATTTCATTTAACTCATAAAATCATTATTCAATTGTTTGTGCACGCTTTTTGCAATCCCATAAGGATTTCTTTAAAAAGATAATTTTTTAATAAAATCGTGTAACGATTTNNCAGCGGGGAATTCAAATTTAAATGGGAATTTATACAATGATAATTAAAACTGAAAACTCTGAACTTGAAATTTCAATAGGAACTGATGTTTATCTTGGATCAAGGGTATCAGGACAAATTTTCAAAAAGTGGGATGATTTTGAAGACAATCAAAAGCTTAGATTGGAAATCATACTTAAAAAAGTTGAGGAGCTCATATTTGAATCTGAAAAAATGTTATTAGAAATACGAGCAACGAACAATGAAGACTCAGGTTTAATCGTTTAAAAGCGTGCCGGGGACAACGCTTTTATCACCATATTTTTCATACAATGAATCTAAAACAATATTCAATCTTTCTCTTTTTTGAGATGGCGGATCTTGATCAAAAAGAGAAAGCTGGGTTCCAATACGCAAGAAACTGAGTTGAGACAAAGAAACCCCTAAAAGTCTGATTGGTTTTTGCGTAATCTCAGTGTCCTCCAAGAGACGACAGGCAACTGAATATATCTCTGAACCATCATCCGTTGATTTATGCAAAGTTATTGATCGGGTGATCTGGACAAAATCAGAATATTTTACCTTCAATGTGATGGTTCTTCCTTTTACCTTTTTATACCGCATCCGTCGAGCCACCTTATTGCTCAAAGCAAGGAGCTCTTTTTGAGCAACATCCAAAGAAATGATGTCCTGTGAAAATGTCAGTTCATGACCGATAGACTTCACATCATGTTCCGGTATTACATCACGATCATCTATTCCCATGGCCAACAAATGTATTTTGGCGCCCTGTTTTCCAAATTTTTTCTCCAAAATTTTGACCGGCGTTTGTCTCAAATCATTAAAAGTCTGGATATTGAGCTGACTTAAGATTTGCTGTGATACTTTGCCAACACCCCACATTTTCTTGACAGGAAGCGGATCTAAAAAATATCTGACATCATCAGCCCGTACAACAGTTAAACCATCAGGTTTGTCAATATCAGAAGCGATCTTTGCCACGAATTTTGAAGGAGCAATACCGGCTGAAATTGTAAGACCGATCTCTGAAAAAATTATCTGCTTAATCTTTTTCGCGATGTCTTCGGGTTGACCAAAAAGACGTATTGAACCTGTTACATCAAGAAATGCTTCGTCAATTGATAATGGTTCAACTAATGGTGTGAAACGATAAAATATATCAAATACCTTTTCAGAGACTTCTTTGTATCTTGACATCTTGACTGGTAAAAAAATCCCGTGAGGACAAAGACGAATTGCTTTTGCAATAGGTTGGGCAGAATGAACTCCAAATTTTCGAGCTTCATATGAAGCAGATGACACCACACCTCTTTCCTTGCCACCTCCCACGATTACCGGTTTACCCTTTAAAGAAGGATTGTCTATCACTTCAACCGATGGATAAAAAGCATCTATGTCTAAATGAATGATGAGTTTTGACTGACTTTGCTTATCCATAGTAACCTATGATTTAAAAACAATTTTATCCTTCAATCCACCCCATTATCAATTCAACAAGAAACTGTATCTCCTGATTTGAAAGCGCCTTTTCTTTCTTTATCCCATGCCACTTTTAAATACAACCCCGGCAACAAATCGCTATCAATCGATGAGGCACAAAAAACACAATAGCATCCTGACCAACCGGGTCAAAAACAATAAAGATTTTATTGGCTTTTCGTCCAAAAGGCTTTTTGTTTCTTGAAAAAATGTTGAAAAATTTAGAAGCACAAAGTAATATCAAACAACGTTTGAAAGCCCGGCAATTTTCTATGGGGCAACGTGAATTCAAAAGCTGTTTCAGAATCTTTCATTTAATGGTTTGCGGCGGTCCCAGCGTTAGATCCTCTGCAAGCCCTAAGTTCAAACAACCAACCTTTTAAAAGAAAGTCATGTGATGATACTAAAAAGATGGTGCTTGATTGCATCCGTATTAATGGTGGCAAGCCTGGTGATAACGGCTCAGGTTTTTTCAGCGGAGTCTGCCCAGGCTTTTAGGCAAAAAAACGGGCTTCAGGTCTATGTCCCGACCGAGTGGTTTTTAAAGGGTTACTTCATTGCCTGCGAAAAAAACCCAGGTTATGTTTTTGGACCGGTACAGGATTTTGTAGGGGGGCTTGGTGCCACAACCACATGGTTGATTGAGGATATGGAGTTAGAACGCCTCAAGACAGCCTCTGCGGACGGAAAGAAAATCGAATATTCGTTGTTTCTTGAAGCGGTTTTTCCAGACCACACGGAATATTGGGTTTTCGTGGCCCTGCCGTATGAAAGCGCACAGGCGTGGTACGATGC
>DNGT01000438.1 GCA_003486165.1 Desulfobacteraceae bacterium | reverse complement strand
CGATTCGCTGGTTGAACCTTTTGCCAATGAACGCTTCGAACACGTGAAATATCCGGGCTAAGCTCTCGGTGTAGCTGGGGTAAATTTGTATCATCCTCAAACAGCTATAAATCTATGTTTGATTCAGAACCCGGAGTTCAGATCGCCGTCGAAAACGGATATAAAAATTCTTTTCCTTTTACTTATCCAGTCCTTTCAATCAATTAAAGCCTCTTTGCACCACAGCGTTGGATAAGGCGTTTCATTTTTTATCCCAAATTCGGACCATAAAGTTCTTTTTTCCACGATTCAATATTCTTTAAAGATAATAATTACAAATGGTTATATTTGTGGCACGATGAATGCTAATATCCATCGAGCAATCCTGCCCAATAACTTTGGCAGGATGTTTAACGACTTCATTTAGAACAAAAGGAGATCATATGAAAAAAGCAAAACATACAGAAAAAGAAATTACCATCGTCGGTGTTGTTGAAGAGTATGAAGAAGAGGACACCGGACTGATCATCGCCACGGATGACGACGACTACGTGGTGGAACTCAACAAACAGGGTAAAAGGCTTTCTCAAGAGGTTGGCATGGATGTTGAAGCGACCGGAATCGTAACCAAAAACGGCGACGGGACAAAGCGAATCAGCGTTACAAAATTCGAGGTGTTCGAATCCGACGACGATGATGATGAGGACGAGATGTTCTATGACGACGATGACGACGAGATATACGATGACGACGATGACGATGACACAAGACGTTGGTAATAGAGCTTTAAAAAAAATCGAAGCCGGATCGAAGAAAGTGCAGGGCAACGATAGATGATTAAGGGCTTGCATTGCCTCGCGCAGCAGATTGAATGGCGGCGGCTTCAAATCGGTTGTCACCTTTTTCGTTCGTCAAGGGTCTGAAGCCTTCATTGCCATCTGCAAATACGAAAGACAGAGATCGTATGATATTAGACGAAACCATTTCCCATGTAATGATGATATATTCTCGGATGGACGATGAAATCGCCAGTTTTCAAGCGCTCACAGGCCTGCTGTGTCCTCCGGGGTGAGGAGTCTGCTGCAGGTCTCCCAATGTGGAGGCGACAGTGACGGAGATGCTGCCTGCGGCTCAGGAACTGTTTCAACGGGGGGAAGCTTACCGGGTGTTGGAAAGCCTGAGAAGTGACGGCGATACCGGGATGTGCGTATTTTTTGCTCTGGATTCGGATCCATCCTTTAAGGGGCATTGCCGCTATTATTCCTGGCGCCCGACAGTATGCCGCTTATTCGGTTTTGCCGCAAGGAAGAACAAACAGGGTAGTCAGGATGCGGCTTTCTGCGAACGACAAAAAAAGTGGGCGCCTGCTTTGGTTGCAGCAGCCACAGACGCCTTTTCCGGAGGGCTGAAAGCACCGGGCTTCACCAATTTTTCTGTCCGGTTTTCAGCGCTGGACAATGAACTCATGCCCATCAACCGAGCCACCCGAATGGCCGTGGAAAGATACGGTCTCTGGGTTCAAATGGCGGAGGCGCAACTGTCAACGGGTACGGTTTCCAACATGGGGGTCTGCAAGGATTCCGGTGGGCCGCCTCATTTGGAAAGGCCGCCCGAGACACCGCCCGTCAAATTTGCCGCCAAGGAAAAGATAATTTCTTCGGAATACCTTTAAAAAATGTTTAACGCAATACCGCTTGAAACTCTTGGATACCGAGAGGACCAGGTATCGTTCGCAAAAGACATATTACGAGTACATCAACTTTAAGGGTCTTGAAAAATTTTTGCAGCCAGGTCGATATCTTCCGGACAGAAGACAAAAAGACATTTTTCATCGGGAGACGAAACCGTGCCATAAACATAATTGATATTGATGCCCTCTTCTCCGAATTTGTTGGCAATGGCGGCAAGGGAACCCGGTCTGTTTTCAAGCTCAAGGGTCATTACCGGCATAATATCGAAGAGATAATCGTTTTTTGACAACAGATCGATGGCCTTGTCGGTCTGATCAACAATCATACGGATGAGGGCGAACTGGGCCGAGTCCTTTCTCATGGAATTGTAGCTGGCAATCGAGGCGATGCGCTTGAGTGACTTTCCCCTGGCCTCAAAGAGATTTTGGACATAGCTGGAGGCGTCCTGTATGGTGAGGGCGTCGATATTGATGTTTTCTTTGGAGAACAACGAGGCCAGCCTCCCAAGTTCACCGGGTATATTTTTCAAAAATAGTGATATTTCGGTTCTGACCATAGGATGCTCCTGTGTTGGAGTGTTAAAAAATAAGGTTATTTAGTGTCAATCCATAAGTGGTCTTTTTGCTCAAGCTCTGCGTTATGCCCAAAAAATAGTCCTCGGAATATCAAATATATGCCTGCGGTTATTTTTTTCACATGCCTTGATCTTGAATAAAAATCTTCATTTCTGGATTGACACTATTTAAAGGCGTTCTGAACCGTATTCAGCAATTCAGCCGATCCGGGGTTGCTGACCAATTTTTTTTCAACGATGCCAACAGGACTGACTTTTTTCCCATAATACGCCTGATTCCAATCGCCATTTACTTTTACTATGGCGCCTTCCATGGAGATACCGGCGTAAGCACCCTTTGACC
>DNGT01000366.1 GCA_003486165.1 Desulfobacteraceae bacterium | reverse complement strand
ATGATGGCCAAGAAGCTTCGACCGCCCCGGCGCAGGGCGCGGCTGTCGAGCAGCAGCAGGCTGAGAATGATCAGCGCTACCAACACCGACAGGGCTGCCAGCACCTGCCAGTGGGGGATGCGAACCACCGGCGCCGTAAAGGGAAACTTGGGTTGGCGGTATACGTTGTAAACACCCCAGTAGGCACCCACCGCTCCTTCACCAGCCTTCTTCCAGGGCTGGTCGAAGGCTTCCATCAAGTAATAAATGTAGCGTTGCTTTTCGGCCTGCTCCAAAAACCGCCTCAGGAACAGGGCCTCATTGGCGACCGAGGCTACGGCGGACTTCCGGGTACGGCCGTTGCTGGGCCAGCCTACCTCGGCAATCACGATGGGCATACCCGGAAAAGTGCGCTGTAGCAAGTCAATTTTATCGATCAAGTATCTTTCAGCCTGGATGACGTCTACGCCTTCCCAGTAAGGGAGCATGTGTACAGCAATGTAATCCACGTGCCTAACCAGGTCCGGATGCTTGATCCACACGTGCCATGGTTCGGCGGTGCTCACCGGCTGATAAACCGCCTCCCGCATATGGTCGAGATGGCTGAAAAGCTCGTCCTTGGGAANNTGCTTGTCGTCGCCGATCCATACACCCAGGGCCACATTGATGCTGTGCCTGGCGGCGATCTCAGGGATATTGGCCAACGGGCCGTCAACGGTGTAGGTTCTGACGGAATGGGTCTTTTGGGAAAGCAGTGCAAGATCTTCTTCAATCTCTTTCTCGGATGGGTATACACGGGCAATGCCATCTTGACCGGCGCGAAACGGGGAGAAGGAAAAACCTTGAATACGGCTGGGCCAGGGCGGCTCAGGGATCGGACGGTTGAAATAGGCCCATAGGCTGACCGTCATTATCGTAAAGGCAATGGCGATAATCAAATCGGCGAAAATCGTGGAGCGGCTCAAATGAAGACTCCTGCACTTATTATTCTTATTCTATTTTATTCAATATTTTTATTTTGGGGACGGACCACTATAACCAACTATAATAACATAAAAAAGAATCATAAAACAGGTCCTAAAATCGTCTTAAAGGACTCTTTTTGACCCCGAAAATGCAATTGATTATTTTTGTCTTAAGAATACGTCATTTCGCAGGCTTTGCCAAGTGTTATCATTGAAGCATAACTGCGGGATGGGCAGCCCCTCGACCGGTTATGCCTGATTTAGTAGGAGACTCACATTCCTTAAATCCTCAGAAGAAAGTTCAAAATCAAAAATGCTGAGGTCTTCCCTCATGTGCTGCTCAGAAGTCGTTCCGGTAAGCGGCACAATACCAGAATGACTGAGATATCGAAAAAAGATTTGCGCTTCAGTTTTATTATACTTCTTGGCAATGGTTCGAACGGTATTGCTGGATAGAATATGAGGATTTGCGGTGAGGGTCCAAAAACTCTGGTAAATAACGCCATGATGAGAGCACCAGTGGCGCAAGTTAGCATCATATCCCGTTTCCTGATAAAACCGATTTTGTACAACCGCCGGCTTCACGTTGGCATCGGCATAGAGTGACCTCATTACTTCAGTATGGTAACAGTTGCTGATTCCCAACTGACGAGCGCCACCAGTCTTTTGAATTTTTTCCATTGCGTTCCATGCCTTCATCAAAAGCGCGTGGGGTTCCATTGGTGAATGAAGCACCAGAGAATCTACATATTCTGTTTGCAGGTTTTTTGTCGAGGCCTCAAAGGATTGGGCGATCTGCAACTCAACGGGAGAATTCTTATCGTATGGCACTTGTCTTGGATCCTGACCGGAAAGTGGGGTGAATTTGGTTTGCAGGAATAAGGCCTCACGTTCAATACCATGGTCTTTCAGTCTTTGAAGCGCCGTTCCTACCAGTGGCTCGTTGTAGTGTTTCGGTTGACAAGCGGTATCAATCCCCCTAAATCCTGTCTGGATAGCTTTCACAACCAGGTCTGCCGTGCGGTCCTTTTTCCAGGCCGTGCCGTAAATAATCCTTGGCATTTTTACGCCGGCAGAAGTGGTTAACCATTTTTGATCTGCCATTATTATTACTCCTATACTTAAATTGAGCGATTTTCAAGTTTGCTGCAGACAAGCAAGTTGAGCATAATCGAAATCCCGCTCTGCGGGAGACGATGTTGTTCCGCTATAGTCGTCTATGCGGAATGGCATCTGACGAAGTCGGTGCGGTGAAATTGGAAATTTCATAGGGTTTAAAATGTTTTTATTCACGATTCAAGATTTGACACCATTCATTACCCTATACACATATAGCTCTTACGGCAAGTTCGGGGACAGATCCATATACACTAACTTGGCAAATTGATCCGGTGGAAGGAATCCTTTTCCCCATTTTTCGTCAAATGCCTGGGTCGGTTTCGCGGCGACCACCTCTTCCATTGTCTTGCCTTCCTGAATGAGCCGCCTGACATTATCTCGAACTGCGGTTAACATGGAAACATATTTTTGAAGTTGGGCTTTATTTGATAATGGGCCATGCCCCGGCACGACTTTNNACCTTGATCATACCGTTGATTGATCCGCCGGAATAGATTCCGATGTAGGGATAAAGCCCTTCAAAATAGAGATCGCCCATATGAATCACGTTGGCCTTTTGAAAGTAAATTACAGCGTCACCATCAGTATGTCCGGGTTCCAAATGAAACACCTTGACATCTTCCCCATTCAGATGAAATGTTATTTCTTTCTTAAACGTAACCAGCGGTCGGGCTATCTCTGGTGCAGGGGGAACCTTTATATTTAACATTTTCATATCATGTTCTATGCTCATATGTTTCCGTACATTCTCATGAGCAAAAATTGCGGTTCCGGTCTTAGCGACTTTTTCATTTCCCCCTACATGATCAAAATGGGAGTGGGTAATAATCACAAAACGGATCGGTTTCTCGCTCAATTCTGCGATTTTGGCAAGAAGCTTATCAACAGCGTCTTCGGCTTTCGTGTCGATCATCAACACACCGTCATCACCCGTTAAAACAACGGTATTGCCCTTGCCGCCAGAATCCCAAATCATATAAAGCTTCTTAGCAAGCTTATCAGCACCTACTTGAACCCCAGCCTCTTCCTGAGCATACAAAAAAGACATATATACCAAAACGATAACAAGGCTTCCGATTATTGCGAAAATATTTTTATGTTTCATTAACATTTCAACCCCCCGTGTGAATGATCACTTTTGGGATGAGTGATTTTGAAAAACGCTAGCTATTCAACATCCATCTCAATGCTATTGTTCGCATTTTTTCAATCATACAATTTAAAGCCAAAAAAGCAATATTAACAACGATGCTAACGTCACTGGAATTCCAACGGCTGCATGTTGTGAAAAGGTTATTTTTATATCAAAATTTGAGGCCTGTTCAACAACTATCAGATTTGCAATGCTGCCCAACAGAAACAAATTGCCGGCAAAAGTACTCGAAACAGCCAGCGTATACCATTGGGCCTGTTTAAGAGGGTCAAGAAAACGGATGAGCAACATTGTTGCCGGCACATTACTGAAAAAATTGCTTAATATCACTGATATTCCGCTCAATACAGGTAGGTTATGCAGATCCATCCCCATATTGGAGAGTCGATTCATGGCCATTTCCAGATAATCACCCTGTGAAACACCATGGATGATTACAAAAAGCGCGCAAAATAATGTGATCAGATGCCAATCCACCAGTCCCATAATATCTCTGGTTTTCATCTTTCGACTGCATAACAATACTCCGGCGATGCCGATGGCCGAAAATTCCCTCGGTATTGAAGAAAAAAATAATGGAATGAGTATCAAAATCGCAAAGATTCCTTTTGAAGTCTGCCATTTGTTAAAAGGCTGTCTCGGCTGTTCCCGTTCAAGATATATCTTTTTCTTCTGATCTTTAATTTTTTTCCGGTATATCCACAATATGATCAGATAGCTGGCGAAAAGAGCGAGAAGCGACGGCGGAGAGCACCAAAAAAAGAATTTTGCAAAGTCCAGATGCCCGATTTGGCCAATAAGCATATTCTGAGGGTTTCCGATGATCGTTGCCGCCGAGCCGATATTGCTTGAAACTGCGAGGCCGATAAGAAATGGCATGGGATTCAGTCCGGCTTCAATCAAAGAGAGAGCCAATACCGGAGTAAATGCAAAACATACAATATCATTTGCNNAGGCGATCCAGGTGTAAAAGCCCCCAAGTCGGAGTTGTGCGGAAATAATCATTAAAGAATAAAGGAGAAGAATTGTCGGCAGATCGATCGATTTAACAGCACTTTCTGGCGTAACAACGCCAAAAACTACCATACCGATGGCCCCGAGAAGTGCAACGCCAACCCTATCAATAACGAGCCCCGGGATTTTTCCAAGAGCTATACCCAAATAGGCAAGACAAAAAATAGTTACCGCTAACATACCTATGCCAAATCGCTTTATTGTATGACCATGCTATAATAACATGAACGTATTGACGTACATTAGTTTATAAGTTCTTCTCAATCTGATGGTGAATAAGTGCCTTGTTTTTATACGGTTAATCTATCATTTTTATCTTTTTAACAGCTTGCCGTGGCCAGACCCTTATAGCCTATTTTTAATCACTATTCAACGGGCTGTTGCCCAAATCGTTTTAGGCGTTTCCTAAGATGAATTCTAAAAATCATCGATCAGCTTTTGGTCGCCGACCATGAAGTTACGGTCAAAGAAAGAGACCGACTTATTGATAGTATGTCTCGATCCGAAGAGAGCTATCAAANNACGCATCATGGTGTTGATAGCTCTGTAATAACTATCAAATATCAAGCGCCTAAAGGCCCGGGTAAGAGTTTGGTTTTTGAAGGGCTATCGAAAATGCCAAACCCTGTTCACCCGAATGTTGGGCAATGAGTCAGCCTATCCGGACAGCAAGCATGGAGACTGAGCCGCCATCCACGCCTTGTATCGGAAAGCTGACCGATTCCTTTTCCTTGCGAACGCCAAGAACATAAAGCAACGGCAGGTAATGCTCCGGTGTCGGAACAGACAGTGTCGCGTCATGGCCGAAACTCATATAATCAACAAGAGGCGCATCATCGCCTTTGCTCAACATATTACGCACGTGTTCCTCAAATCGCACAGCCCAATCAAAAGGATGGATATCGTGCTTACCCCATGCATAGGCAGCGAGGTTATGAACGATATTGCCGCTGCCGATGATTAAAACACCTTCTTCTCGCAGTGGTGTGAGCCGTTTCCCCATTTCATAATGGAAAATAGGTGGCTGAGTCTCATCAATACTGAGTTGGACGACTGGGATGTCTGGGTTCGGAAACACATGGTTCAGCACCGACCATGTTCCATGATCAAGTCCCCAGATTTCATCAAACCTTACCGAAGTAGGTTTAAGCAGATCTTTAACATGCTGGGCAAGTTCGGGACTTCCAGGAGCAGGGTATGCTACTTGGTATAGTTCTTTTGGAAAACCGCTGAAATCATGAATTGTTGGAGGAATAGGGTTTGAGGTTACCATACAGAAAGGTATGTAATAATGAGCAGATACAGAAAGTATGGCCTTGGGGCGTGGAATTGATTTACCCATAGAAGCCCATCCTTCGGTGTAAATATTTTTCGACAATGCGTTCATCGGATTGCCGTGTCCGAAGAAAATTGTCGGCATCAGATTGGTCAATGAAATACCTCCCTATTCATCGCTCAACGCCACGGTTAAGAGGTTGGCAAAAGAGTGAAGCGAATTTAGCCGTCTGAGTTAAGCGTTTTGTTGGACAGATATTCATTATTTGTCAAACTCCGATTTCATTTCCTGTTCCAATGCCTGTATACGACGCATAACATTTTGCATAAATATCTGAGAAGAATCGCCAAGCTTCTGCATAGCAATTTGCTGTTTATTGATATACAATTGGCCCAATTCAGACTCAAAAAATTGTATTAAGGACCTCAATTCTTCATCTGAATATATTGATTTGATTATTTTCACGTGGTTTCCTTTAATTTTTTCCCACGACAATTCTTCAACTAAAATATTCGTCATCTTGTTACTATAATTTTCAAGTAATTTGCGTTTATGTTCATTTAAGTTCTTTGCCTTGGAATGCTTATTGGTTTGCTGTGAGATTTGTGTTTTTAGCATATCAAGTAATTTGATGTTTTGATCTTTTTGCTTGGTAACAACTAAAAACTTTTCTGCGAGCATGTCGGATCCATCTTGATTTGCATTTGAATTTACAGGAAATGACAAGAAAATTAAAAGCAGAATAATTGTTGCGTATCTCATATAGTTTCCTTTTTTGTTTTGTATGTATAACAGACTCGATATGGGCTGATCCCCCGACTTGGGGAATAGATTCCTGTGGCCCGACCGCTGTGCACCGTTCCCAGATAAAATAGAACTTATAACTCAAGTTTTGCACCCTTTAATCCTTCTAAAGCCTTATCTGGTGAANNAAAAAACAATTAGATACATCCTAAATGTTGGATCACTGCGAAAAATGGTGATCGGTGATAAACATATCGCCTTTCATAAAACACATGGCGATGATCCTTTACCGCAAAAATCGGATAAAAACATTACCATGCTATGAGTTTACATAGAAATATGGGTGCGAAACCTGAATTATAATTTGAGGGGGGCCCGGAAGTCCCCTAAAAAATACGTTATTATGCCCCATGAGGCTATGTTAGCTTTTTGGGACCTCGTTCTCTCCTTTTTTTTCCTTCTATTCTTTCTATTGGATCATTTACATAGACTTTTCCAAGTCCAATCGTTGAAGTAAACGTTCCACCCTTTTTATCTTCACTTATTCCATCTGAATACCCGAGATCAACCGGAACTTTGCCTCTTCCGCCTTGCGCATCTATGACGTAAAACGGGCGAAGGAAACCAGTCGTAGATCCGCAAAGATCTCTGCAGATTTCTTTTCCTTTGTACACTTGTGTTCTAAAATGACCTGTTCCTTCAACGAGATCGGCGTAATATAGATAGTAGGGTCTTACCCCTAACTTGCCGAGGCTGTGCACCAGGTTTCTCATGACATCTGTATCGTCGTTAACTCCCTTTAGCAAAACCGTTTGATTTCCTAATGGAATGCCCAGTTCCCTCAGGATTTTAATGGCCTGAAAACTTTCGTTGGTTATTTCATTGGGATGATTAAAGTGCGTGTTTATGAAGAGTTGCGGCTTTTTCAGTGACTGGGGCGTATGTTTTCGAAGAATCTCAACCAATTCCTTGTCTTCAATAATCTTTTGCGGCCAGACGCACGGGACTCTTGTACCGATTCTTATTAATCCGAGGTGTTGAATTTCTGTTAGTTTTCCCAAGATGTCATCAAGTCTGTTATTTGATATCAATAGCGGATCTCCACCAGAGATCAATACGTCTCTGATATCTTCGTGAGATGCCACGTATTCAATTCCTTTTCTTATGTCCTCCATCGATGGATTCTTACGTTCGTCGCCTACTTTTCGTTTTCTGGTGCAGAATCTGCAATACATTGCGCACTCGTTTGATACAAGCAATAGAACCCTGTCAGGATACCTGTGGACGATTGTCCTTGGACCGCCAAGCGGAATATCCCCTTCCTCATCCAATGGATCTTCTGACAGGTCCATATAATGCAAAAGTTCCTCGACATCAGGAATTGCCTGTTTCCAGATACTGTCATTCATTTTTTCAATCAGGCCGAGGTAATACGTATTTACCCTCATAGGATATTTGGCAATTACATCCTTGAGTCTGGGATCAACTCTTGCCTTCTGCCCAACAAGCCATTTCTCCAAATCTTCGAATGACCTTATAGAGTTTCTTAAAATATCTTTGTATGCCATAAATGATTCTCCTTTGGTTAGTTACTCGATATTGGGCAAATTACCGTTAACATGGAGCGGATGTGTTGACTTCATGCAACGACGCGTTTCACAGGCCGCGAA